>NZ_JBISDI010000017.1:0-72703 GCF_051162045.1 Anaerozeibacter quisquiliarum | reverse complement strand
AAAAAGATACACCAATCGCCTATAATCCGTTGTTGCCCGATTGTATCGGAAATGGGGCATGTCCGCTCATGTCCGAAAGTACCAAAAAGTCATACTAAAAAATCCGGACTTGCTTTCACAAATCCGGATTTAAGTGGTCGAGGTGACAGGATTTGAACCTGCGACCTTTTGGTCCCGAACCAAACGCGCTACCAAACTGCGCTACACCTCGGCGCTGGAGCCAATGAAGGGACTCGAACCCTTGACCTGCGGTTTACGAAACCGCTGCTCTACCGGCTGAGCTACATTGGCAACTGGTCACAGTTAAGAATTATAGCATAGCGGGGTGCGGACTGTCAATAGGAGGAGCGCATGATTTGTACAGACGCGGGTAAAAATATGATGAAATCCATGCCTCACTCCTCATGTACCAAGAACGGATCGTCCTCCGGGTGCGCCTCGGGCAGGTGTTCGCAGGCCATCAGCAACGCGTCCTCGCCGGTGTCGGCGTAGTAGCGCTTGCGCAGGCCGACTTCCACGAAGCCCAGCTTTTCATACAGCGCGCGCGCCGCGCGGTTTGAGACGCGCACCTCGAGCTCCAACATGCTCATCCCGGAGTCGGCGGCCAACTGCATGAGCGCGCGCGTGACCGCCTCGCCGTAGCCCAGACCGCGCCGGTCGGGGCGCACCGCGATGTTGGTGATGTGTGCCTCGTCCAGCACGAACCATACGCCTGCGTAGGCCACCGCCTCGCCGTCTTCCTTGAGCACCAGGTAGCGCGCGCATTGGTTTTCTCGCACCTCGGTGGCGAAGGCCTGCCGCGACCAGGGGATTGAAAAACAGGCGCATTCGATTTCGTGTACCTGATCGATGTCCTCGAGCGTCATGAGGCTTATCGTAATCTCAGCCATGGCGGATCCCCGCCTCCCGCTCGCGCTCGGCCTGCGGCGCGCGCAGATAGATCGGGCGCAGCTGCGCGGCATCCGTCGCCCGGTCGCTTTGTTTTTGCGCCAGCCGGCAGGCCGCGCTCGGCATGATGCGCGCGTGCGCGGGCGGCGCGATCAGCGCGCGTTCGCCCAGCCGCCGCGCGATGCGCGCGCCGTGCGCCTGCACCCCGTCGCCCACGAACAACAACCGCCCCGATTCGGGCAGCATATCGAGGAAATCATCAAGCGCCAGCGCCGCGTCCTCCATCAGCCGTTCAGACGCCCCGCCCGCCCGGCGGAACGCCGCCGCATACACCTGGCCGCGCCGCGCGTCGAGAATGGGGCACACCGCGCCCTCGAAGCCGAACTGCCCCTCGCACAGCACCTCGAGCGCGTTCAGCCTGACGCAGGGCTTGCCGGTCGCCTGAGAAAGCGCCTGCACCGCGCATACGCCGATGCGCACGCCGGTAAATGAACCCGGCCCGGCCACCGCCGCGAACAGGTCAACTTCCGACGCTTCCAGCCCCGCCGCCGACATCGCGGCCTCGACCATCGGCATCAGCGCCTCGGAGTGGGTGCGGCCGAGGTCGGCCACGGCCTCGTACAGCACGCGCTCATCCTTCATCAGCCCCACGCCCGCGACCGGACCGGAGGCGTCCACCGCCAGCACGATCATGGTTGCTCCTCCCATTGCCGAAGCGCCGCTTGGATGGCTGTTACGCGCGATTCATCGATGCCCTCGAAGCGGATGTCGATTAACCGCTCCTCGTCGAGCGCGCCGCGCGCAATCGAAAGGCGCACAGCGGGTTCCACGCGCAACCCCTCGAGCGGCCACTCGATCAGCGCCACCTGCCCGCCGCCGACGAATTCCGCGAGGCCCGCCGCCTCGAATTCATCTTCATCGCTTATCCGGTACAGATCGAAGTGGCACACGGGGGCCGTCCCATCATGGTATGGCTGCATCAGCGTGAAGGTGGGACTGGGCATCGGCCCGGTCACGCCCAGCGAGCGCGCCGCGCCGCGCGCCAGCACTGATTTGCCCGCGCCCAAGTCCCCGGTCAGCAGCAGGCTGTCGCCCGGGCGCAGTTGCGCGCCCAGCGCTTGCCCCAGCGCGTGGGTATCGTCCTGTCCGGTCGTCTTGTACAATATCACTCACTCTTTCCAGGTCAGCGCTTCTCCTTATCGTGAAGCAACGGGGACAGCCGCTTGTAGAGCAACAATGTCGCCAGCGACAGCACGATCCCCTTGAGCAGGTTGAACGGAATCGTCGCGAACAGGATCAGCTTGAACATGCTGTCAATCGCGGGGATCACCTTCGCCATCATGCCGATGATCGCCCCTTCCGGGAAGTTCATCGTATTGATGTAGAAGGGGATCATGATGTAGTAGTTGGTCAGCGCGCCGACCAGCGCCATAAACAGCGTGCCCAGCGCCATGCCGATCAGCGCGCCCTTGCGCGTGCGCGCGTGCCGGTACCACAGGCCCGCCACCACCACGAACGAGCCCGAGACCAGCAGGTCGGCCAACTCGCCCACCCCGGCGCTCGATGAGTGGAGCAGCCCGGTGATGTCCTTGATCAGGTTGACCACCAGCCCCGCCACCGGTCCCATCGCGAACGCGCCCAGCAGCGCCGGCAGCGTGGAGAAGTCCAGCTTGTAGAAGCCGATCACCGGAATCTCGGGAAAGTAGAAGAGGATCGACGCGACCGCGCCCAGCACGCCGATGCGCGCGATAATCCCTGCCGTCAGTCTGCCCTGTTTCATGGTTGACACACTCCCCATCACCAAATTCGGCCCCTGATGCGCGCGCAACAGGGGCCGCAAAAACGGCGTTGGGAGAATTTGATCTTCTTCCATCCAGACTATACTGTCGGCCCCGGGATCGCACCGGGTCTGCCAATTGGCTCGCGGGCTCGCTTCACAAAGAAGATTACCGCCGGTGGGGAATCTCACCCCGCCCTGAAGACGCTGTTCAGTTGTCGGAGTTATTATAGCGCTGGGGGAGGAGATTGTCAAGGCGGCATACAATCTTTACACGCCCCACCCGCAGCCTTGTCCCCCCCTCTGGCCGGCGAGGGCCGCGGGGAAACCCTCGAGGAACGCCGAAAAAGCAGATGCATGCGGGAACTCGACGAACGGGACGGCCCGCCTCCCCGCGCCTGCGACTTGCGCATCCTGTGGCTTTGATGACGTCATGCGAAAGACTTGATGCGCTAACACATATACCATATTCGAAGCGGACAACTGGTGGAGGGACACTGGCTGAACACGCCGGACGATGATGCGTGCCTGTGCAAAGACTGCGGTCTGTTCGCAAATGGCGCCTGCAGCGGGAAGGAGAAATGCCATGCGTAAGGCGCTTGTGTGCGCTTGGGTTCAAATGCGCCTGTATATCCGTTCCGGGCGGATTGTGTTTGCGCTGCTCATGCTGATCGGATATCCCTTTGTGTTTTATCACATCGTGCCCGTCGATGTGGTGTCGAGCTTTCTGATGTCGACCGTGGCCGCTTTCGCATGGGGTGCATGGATCGCGCTGGCCATGAACTGGTCGGAGGAGCCAGTTCTGCGCCATGTGCTCATGGTGAAATCCGGGGCAAGCCGATACCATATCGCGCAAGCATTGTGGCTGTTGCTGTTCGGCGCTGCGGGCGGTGTGTTTCTGATTTGTCTGCCGATGCTTGGCCGCGCCGTCTATATTCACGGCATGTTTGTCCGGGACCCATCATTCCGGGAGGTTATGCTGGGCATCCTGCTCAACGCATGTGCCGGCATATGCGGCGCTTCCGTCGGCGGCATTTTCCATCCGAGCATCATCCGGGACAGAAAAATGGCGTATTTGTTTTGTCTGCTGATCGGCCTTCTCGGCCTGACCGCCGGAATGGCCGGTGTCCCCTTTGCCCCGCGTCTGCTGTTGCCACCGCTATACGATTCGATCTATCGTCTGGGGCAGTCCGCTGAGCTGGAAACCGGTGGGGCACTGATGCACTGTATATGGTACTTGCTTTATACGGGGGCTTGCATTGGCCTAAGAACCTTCGCGTTGATCAAGGCAAAAGAATCCTGAAGTCATACGCGGCCCAATACAAATCCAGTTTGTCGGCATGACGCTATCCGAAATCGGATGGCGTTTTTCTTGTTGGAGGCAACCTCAGGCGCTCCTTCATCCGAAGCATATACCCGTAAGCGGGAGGTGAGGAAGGGCCCCGTCACCGTCCCGATACAAAGCCCCCTCCGGTCGTCCCGGAACGCGGCCCTTTGTCAATGGTCTGCACGGAAAAAGCGCTTTTCGCGGCTCTCCGATTTTGGTTTGCTCAGACACCGCCGGCCATTCCGGTGGGTAAAAGACCTGAGGTCATCAACAAAAACGTCCTCCCATGCCGGAAAGGAAGCGACCCGGCAGTCGCGCCAAGCAGGATGGGAGGAACCACCATTGGGTAATGACATAGGCCGCCCGGCGCACGCAAAGCGGCGTTGTCAACACCACATCTGCGCCGAAGCCAGCCCCCTCACCCCTCCGCGCCGCGCTCGAATATATCACAAAACGCGCGCTGATTCGCCTCAAAAATATCCACCAGCAGCGGGTCGAGATGGGTGCCCCGGCTCTTGCGGATGAGGGCGGCGCTGTCCTCGTGCGAGTAGCCGGGCTTGTACACCCGGCTCGACCGCAGCGCGTCGTACACGTCGGCCAGCGCCATGATCCGCGCCGCGAGCGGGATGTCCATGCCCGAAAGCCCGTCCGGGTAGCCGCTACCGTCCCAGCGCTCGTGGTGCCTGAGCGCGATGTCCATGCCCATCCTGATGAAGGCGTTCATCGGGTAGCTCTTTTCCACGCTGGCCAGCGTCCGGTGGCCGATCAGGACGTGGGTCTTCATCACCTCGAACTCCTCCGGCGTCAGCCGGGCGGGCTTGAGCAGGATGGCGTCCGGGATGCCCACCTTGCCGATGTCGTGCAACGGGCTGGCCTGGGCGATGTTTTCGACGAACGCGTCGCCGATCGGCTCGCGGTGCGCGCCCGCCTCCTTGAATTTGATCGCGATCAACCGACAGTAGGCGCTGGTGCGCCCGATGTGCTCACCGGTATCGTCGTCACGCGACTCGGCCAGCCTGACCAGCGCGTAGATCGTGGCCATCTGGGCGGCGGACACCTCGGCCACTTTTTCGCGCACCAGTTCCTCCAGGCGTTCGTTGTGCCGCTTGAGCTGCCTGGATACGGCGGCATACCGGGTCATCAGCCCCGAGACCAGCTCGTCCTGAATCTCATGGTCGACCTGATGCGCGAAACAGTCGAACAGCGCCCGCGCGTCCCGACGCCCGTCCGCCCGGTCCGAGGCCGCCGCCAAGCCGGCCTCGCGAATCTCACATAGAACCATCCGGTCCCTCCTCGACAAACCGGTCGATCCCGACGCTGCTCAGCCGCTTGAGCTGCCCGATCGCGGCCTTGCGGGATTCGGGGGTGTTGAGGATGCTGCCGTGCTGCGGGGCGATCATGCGGATGTCCAGTCCTTCGATCAGCGACAGCGCGTGGCGCAGCGCCACGGTGGAGGGCATGACGCGCCGGTGGAAATCCAGCATGCCCGCGAGCTGACAGCGCCCGCCGGTGACCGGACAGGGGTCGTGCGGCTGGCACCGTTCGCAGATTGACTCGATCTGCGCGTAGAGGCTCCAGCCGTAGTCGTAGCCGCCGAACAGATCGCTGCTGAACAGCACGCCCGTCTTGGCGTCGTAGGTGACGAAGCTGCCGGGCGTGTGCGCATAGGGCGTTCGGATGAATTGCAGCGCCCGGCCGCTCGAAAAGGCGAACCGGCCGCCCAGGGCTTCGATGCAGTCCTTGGGCGACTTCTGGGAATAGTAGTTGATAAAGAGATTGTTTTCGTAATGGGAGATGACCCGAAGATCCGGGCTGTTGATCATCGCTTCCATGTGCGGCAGGTTCCCGCACAGGTCGGGGTCGTAATGCTGGTAGATCAGGCGCTTGATCTGGCCGGGATTGATGCCCGTGCGCAGGATCTTCAGCATCACGGTGCCGAAGTCATCCCGGCTGCCGCTGTCGATCAGCACCGCTTCGTCGCCGTCGATGATCAGGTAGGGGTTGCAGTGCAGCCCGGTCTGTGCGTCGGCAAAGCCAACCCAGTAGACCTGATCGGCAATCTCAATGCACTCCTGGTCATTCAGTGTTTGCCCATCCATTGCGAGCACCTCCCAGTGCAAGGCCTTCTGCGGAGCATCGTATGCGGCGCGCCGGTCTCTGGTGATAATTGATGGTTACAATATCGCATTATAATGCAACTTGCCGGAAAATACAAGCGAATTTTGTCGGTATTCGCGCGATGGCCGTCGAATGGCGGCGCGCCCGGCGCGGCTCGTACACAAAACGGGGAACATATTGTGGCAAAAACGGAGTTTTGGGTTGCGATTTTACCGAGTGATGCTATAATGGAAACGCGAGGTGTAGCTGTGAATAAGTTGATCTATGTAACCGACGACGACCGGAACATCCGCCAACTGATCTTATCGTTCCTCGAAAAAGACGGCTTTGAGGCGGTGGGGTTTGACAGCGCGGAGGCGCTCTTGCACGCGTTCCAGGCGCGCGAGCCGGCGCTGGTGGTGCTGGACATCATGCTGCCCGGCATGGACGGGCTTCATGCGGTGACGGCGATCCGTCGCCAGCACAACACGCCGATCCTGCTGGTGTCGGCCAAGGACGGCGAATTCGACCGCATCACCGGGATCACGCTGGGCGGCGACGACTACATGGTTAAGCCGTTCTCCCCGGTCGAGCTGGTGGTGCGCGTGCGGGCGCTGTTGCGCCGCGCCGACATGAACCGTGCGGTGAGCGACGAGCCGCAGCTGCTCACGATGGGCGATTTGACGATGGACCTCAAGCTGCGCACGGTCGTCATGGCCGGCCAGCCGTTCCCGGTGACGCCCACCGAGTTCGATTTCCTGTCGTACATGCTGCGCAACCGGCAGCGCGCCGTCAGCAAGACGGAGCTGCTGCGCGAGTTGTGGCACTTCGACTTCGACGCCGACACGCGCGTGACCGACGACCTGGTCAAGCGCCTGCGCAAGAAGCTGGCGGCACAGGGCGGTGGGGTGCGCATTGAGACGGTGTGGGGCTTCGGGTTCCGGTTGAGCGACGAGGCCGAACCCGACGGCGCATCATGAAAATGAAGCTCGGCTTGCAGGCCCGGCTGTTCCTGCCGCTCGCCGCGCTGATGATCGTGCTGCCGCCCTTCATCTACCTGACGTTCGACCTTGTGACCGCCGAATACGCGATGAGCCTGTCGCGCTCGGCTATTTCGTCGACGATCGAAGCGGTTAAGTCGATCGTCGACGCGGTTTACGTGGAACCGCCGGGCTCGCCCAAGGGCGAGCCCGTGACGGATGCGGACGAGCTCAAGCGATTTCAGGCGCGCGAATTCTTATACGAGACGCGCCGCGCGCTTCGGCGCAGCCAGTTCGAATCCTCGATTATCGTGCTCAACAAGACCCTCGAGGTGGTATTCCCCTCGGAGGTGGACGAGGAGATTCGCGCGGTCACCGATCACTTTGGCCCCCAGGCCGACGCGCCCCCGCTGTCGGACGCCCCGCCGCACTTCGAGCGGCTGTGCGTGGATGGGCAGGAATACCTGGCATGCATGCTGACGCTGACCGACCCCGAGGCCGTGCTCACCAATTACCTGATCGTGTTCAGCTCGATCAACGACACCGGCATGCTGCTGCGCGCGGCCGGCCTCGTGGTGCTGGTGTTGACCTTCCTGCTGGCGCTGGTGGCACTGATCGCGTCCTGGCTGATCGCGGCCAGCGTCGCGCGGCCGATCGCCGAGCTGAGCCGGCACGTTCAGTCGATCGGCGCGGGCGAGTTCGCGCCCACCGACCAGGTCAGCGACGTGCGCGAGATCGCGCTTTTGATCGAGGCCACCAACAGCATGTCGGCGCGGCTTCAGCGCGTAGACCTGGCGCAGAAGACCTTCTTCCAGAACGCGTCGCACGAGCTGCGCACGCCGCTGATGTCCATCCAGGGCTACGCCGAGGGCATCCAGTTCGGCATCCTGGACGACGCCCAACAAGCGGCCGGCGTAATCGCGGCCGAGAGCCGGCAGCTGACCCGCGTCGTGGACGGGTTGTTGACGCTCTCGCGCATGGACAACGACCAACTGACGATTGAGATCGAGCGGATCGCCCTGCTGCCTTTTTTGCAAAACACCATCGAGCGCATGCGCGGCGCGGCGCTGCTCAAGGGCGTCGGTCTTACGCTCGAGCCGATTGCCGAGGGCGCGGACGTGCTGGCCGACGAGCAGCTGACCAGCAAGGCGGTCGACAACGTGCTGTCCAACGCCATCCGCTACGCGCACAGCCGGGTTGTGCTTACGCTGTCGGCCGACCGGGAATGCGTGCGTTTACGCATATCGGACGACGGGCCGGGCATCGCCTCCGAGGACGCGCCGCGCGTGTTCGACCGCTTCTTCAAGGGGCAGGGCGGGCTGCACGGCGTGGGACTGCCGATCGCGCGCTCGGCCATGGAGCACATGGGCGGCCAGATCGAGTTGCTGCCCGGCGGGCCGGGTACGACCTTTGAATTGCGCTTCAAGCGGGCCTAAGTAAGCGCTGATTGATTCGGGCGGCGGCTGGCGAGGGGATTTCCCGTCCGACAGGCAACGTCGGAACAGGTCAGCAGCTACCCGGGGAGTTTCGTTTCCTCTCGAGGGGCACGGCTCACGAGTCGCAGGGGCGACCTGTGGCCGCCCTGCGCGGTTGCGCTGAAATCACAATCGAAAAAGAGGCATCTACCGATGAAATCCGAGACCAGCCATTACGAAATCGACATGACACACGGCCCGATGCTGAAAAAGATTTTGCTGTTCGCGCTGCCGCTGATGGCGACGGGCATGCTGCAATTGCTCTACAACGCCGCCGACATCGCGGTGGTGGGTAAGTTCGCCACCGACGCCGACCAGGCCGCCGTGGGGTCGACCGGCGCGCTGATTAACCTGGTGGTCACGCTGTTCATCGGGCTTTCGGTGGGCGCGAGTGTGGCGGTTTCGAACCACTACGGCGCCGGGCGCCACCGCGAAGTGAGCTCTGTGGTGCACACCGCCGTCGCGGTCAGCGCGATTGCCGGGGTGGCGGCCGCCGCGCTGGGCATCGCGTTTGCGCCGCTGCTTATGCGTATGACCGGCACCCCGCCCGAGGTGGAAGGAAAGGCGCTTGCCTACCTGATGATCTATTTCGCCGGGCTGCCCGCCGCCATGGTGTACAACTTCGGCGCGGCGGTGCTGCGCGCGGTGGGCGACACGCGCCGCCCGATGTACTACCTGGCGATCGCTGGCGTGACCAATGTGGTGCTCAACCTGATCTCGGTGATCGTGTTCCGCATGGGCGCGTCGGGCGTGGCGCTGGCGACTACGGTGTCGCAGGTGGTGTCGGCGGTGCTGGTGGTCACCTGCCTGATGCGCTCGAGCGGCAGCATCCGCCTGGATCTCAAAAAACTGCGCGTGCACCGCGCGGCCTTCTGGGAAATCGCGCGGGTGGGCGTGCCCGCGGGGCTGCAGGGCACGGTGTTCTCGATCTCGAACGTGCTGATCCAGTCGTCGGTCAACTCGTTCGGCACCATCGTGATGGCGGGCAACACCGTGGCGCAGAGCCTGGACGGCTTCGTCAACGTGACCACCGCCGCGTTCGGCCAGTCGGCGCTGTCGTTCGTGGCCCAGAACCGGGGCGCGGGCGACCTCAAGCGCGTTCGCCGGGCGGTGCAGGCGAGTTGCCTGTGGATGGCGATCTTCGCCGTGGCCGTGGGCACACTGATTGTATCGATCGGCTCCTGGCTGCTTGGTACATTTTACACCGACAACCCGGTCGTGATCGAGCAGGCCATGGTGCGGCTGAACATCATGTGCTTAACCTACGCGCTGTGCGGGCTGATGGACGTGCTGGCCAGCTCCATCCGCGGCATGGGCCACTCGCTGCTGCCGATGCTGGTTACGCTGATAGGCGTGTGCGGTCTGCGCATCGTCTGGCTGTACACGGTGTTCGCCCAGCACCGCACGCTGACCACGCTCTACCTGTGTTACCCGGTGACCTGGGCCATCGCGGCCGCGACGCATTTGGCGTGTTTTGTTTGGCTGTATCGGAGGATGTCGCGGCCGCCCGTACGCGCATAGGACGCCTGGAATGAAATTCTTTCTTGTGCGTCCCATCAATCTGTGCTATAATAACTGCATTGTTTACGTCTGCCTGCAATTTATGATGGATGGTGATTCGGTTGGCTCGATTCGTCATCAAGCGAATCCTTTCTGCAATCCTCACGCTGTTCGTCGTGGTTACGATGACCTTCTTCCTGATGAACCTGATTCCGGGCGGCCCATTCAACACCGAGCGCGCCAGCAAAAAGACCATCGCCATGATGGAGAAGAAATATGGCCTTGACAAGCCGCTGTTCGAGCAGTACCTATTGTACCTCAAGCGCCTCGCCCGCTTCGATCTGGGCGATTCCTACAAGCGCGTGGGCTTCAGCGTCAATCAGATCATCGCGGAGAAGTTCCCCACATCGGCAAGGCTCGGCGTCATCGCAATCGCGCTGGCCGTGAGCATGGGCGTACCCATGGGCACGGTGGCCGCGTTCAGGCGCAACAAGTGGCTGGACCGTGTGATTATGTTCGTGGCGACGCTGGGCATTGCGGTGCCCAACTTCGTCATGGCGACGACGCTGTTGATTGTATTCGGCGTGTTGCTGGGCATTTTGCCCACGCTCGGGCTGTCCGCCTGGCAGAGCTACATCATGCCGGCGTTTGCGCTGTCGTTCTACCCGGCGTGCTTTATCGCGCGGCTGACACGCTCGTCGATGCTGGACGTTTTAAGCTCCGATTACATCAAGACCGCACGCGCCAAGGGCCTGCCCGAGCGCAGGATCCTGTTCAAGCATGCGATGCGCAACGCGATCATCCCGGTCATTTCCTATTTGGGCCCGCTGTCCGCGGGCATCCTGACCGGCGGCTTTGTCGTCGAGAAGATCTTCACGATCCCCGGCATGGGCAAGTTTTTCATCGACTCGGTCACCAACCGGGACTACCCGCTGATTGTGGGCGTGACCGTGTTCCTCGCGGCGCTGCTGATTCTGATGAACCTGATTGTAGACCTTGTGTACGGCGTGGTGGACCCGCGCATCAATTACGAATGAGCGGAGGCCGGCCATGAAGCTGAAACCCGTCAAGAATTTCAAATTCCTGTCCTTCCATCTCTCGCCGGAACTGCTTGAACCGGCGTCGACGGAGGAAAAGAGTCAACTCACGCACATGCGCGAGTCGGTCACCTATTGGCAGGACGCCATGCGCCGCCTGCGCGCCAACAAGGTCGCGATGACCAGCGCGTGGATTCTGCTCGCCGTGCTGCTCTTCGCCTGGGTTGGCCCGATGCTGATGCCCTACCAGTACGATCAGCAGATTCGCGGGGCGGAGCGCATGGCCCCGACGCTCGACCCCTTTCACCCGTTCGGCACCGACAACCTGGGCCGCGACCTGATGGTGCGCGTCATGATCGGCACGCGCATCTCGATGACGATCGGCATCGTCGCCAGTTTAATCATCCTCATCATCGGCACCACCTACGGCGCGATCTCGGGGTACCTCGGCGGTTGGGTGGACAATGTGATGATGCGCGTCGTGGAAATCGTCTACGCCATACCCGACGCGCTGGTCGTCATCATCCTGGGGATTTCGCTCAAGGATCCGCTGCAGAAGCTGCTCGACTCCGGCGGGCTGAAGGCGTTTGCGAGCGTCGGATCGGGCCTGATCTCGATCTTTCTGACATTCGCGCTGCTCTACTGGGTCAGCATGGCGCGCATCGTGCGCGGCCAGGTGATCGCGCTCAAGGGCTCCGAGTACGTGACGGCCGCCCGCGCGATGGGCGCGAAGAGCGGCTGGATCATCAAGAAGCACCTGGTTCCCAACTGCATCGGCACCATCATCGTCACCACGATGTTCCAGATCCCGTCGGCCATCTTTACGGAGTCCTTCCTGAGCTTCATCGGCTTGGGCGTCTCCGCGCCGATGGCGTCGCTGGGTTCGCTGGTCAACGACGCGCTCAACGGCTTCCAGTCGTATCCCTACCGGCTGATGATCCCCGCCGCCATGATCGCCGTGATTATCCTGGCGTTCAACCAGTTCGGCGACGGCCTGCGCGACGCGCTCGACCCGCGGATGCGCGGATAGGGGGAGAATTATGAATGAACTGCTGAAAATTACGGACCTGCATGTGTCCTTCATGACGCCGGCCGGCGAGGTCAAGGCGGTCAACGGCGTCAGCTATACCATCAAACAGGGCAAGGTCCTGGGCATCGTGGGCGAGTCGGGCAGCGGCAAGAGCGTGTCGGTCAACGCGCTGATGGGGCTGGTCCCGGAGCCCGGCCGCGTCACCGGCGGCTCAATCACCTTCGACGGGCGCGACGTGCTCGCGATGAACAAGAAGCAGCTGCGCGGGATTCGGGGCAAGGAGATCGGCATGGTCTTCCAGGATCCGATGACCAGCCTGAACCCGGTGTTCACGATCGGCAACCAGCTGATGGAGACGCTCAAGCTGCACACCAGGATGACGAAGGACGAGGCCCACAAGCGCTCGGTGGAATCGCTCGCGCTGGTCGGCATCCCCAACCCCGAGCGCCGCATGAACCAGTACCCGCACGAGTTCTCGGGCGGCATGCGCCAGCGCGCGATGATCGCCATGACGCTGCTATGCCAGCCGAAGCTGCTGATCGCGGACGAGCCGACCACCGCGCTCGACGTGACGATCCAGGCGCAGATCCTGGAATTGATGAAGAATCTCAAGCGGAAGATCAATTCTTCGATCATCCTGATTACGCACGACCTGGGCATCGTGTCGGATTTGTGCGACGAGGTCATCGTGATGTACGCGGGTCGGATCGCTGAGCGCGGCTCGATCGACGACATCTTCTACCGCGCGTCGCACCCCTACACCATAGGTCTTTTGAAATGCCTCCCCCGGCTCGACTCCGACCGGCGCGAGCCGCTGGTGCCGATCGAGGGCACGCCGGTCGACCTGATTGCGCTGCCCAAGGGCTGCGCGTTCGCGCCGCGCTGTGTGCATTGTATGAAGCTGTGCCTTGCGCATCAGCCGCCGCTCATGGACGTGGGCGAGGGCCACGAATCGGCCTGCTGGCTGCACGCACTGGAGGAGGACGCATGAGCAGGCTGATCGAAATCAAGAACCTCAAAAAGTACTTCCCCGTTAACGGCGGCACGTTCAAGAAGCCGCAGTTCGTGCAGGCGGTGGACGGCGTGTCCTTTGTCATTGAGCGCGGCGAGACGCTGGGCCTGGTCGGCGAATCGGGCTGCGGCAAATCGACGATCGGCCGCACGATGCTTAGGCTCTACGAGCCCACGTCGGGCAACATCATCTTCGACGGCAAGGACATCACCAAGGCCAACATGCAGCCCTACCGCCGGCGCATGCAGATCATCTTCCAGGACCCCTACGCCTCGCTGAACCCGCGCATGACGGTCGGCGACATCGTGGGCGAGCCGCTGGACATCCACAAGGTGCACAAGACCCACGCCGCGCGCAACGAGCAGGTGCTTTCGCTGCTGGAACTGGTCGGGCTCAACTCCGAACACATGAACCGCTACCCGCACGAGTTCTCCGGCGGCCAACGCCAACGCATCTCGATCGCGCGCTCGATGGCGCTGAACCCGGAATTCATGGTGTGCGACGAGCCGATCTCGGCGCTCGACGTGTCGATCCAGGCGCAGGTCATCAACATGCTGATGGATCTGCAAAAGAAGCTCGGCCTGACCTACCTGTTCATCGCGCACGACCTGTCGGTGGTCCGCCATATCTCGACGCGTGTCGGCGTCATGTACCTGGGCAGCCTGATGGAACTGACCGACGCGCAGTCGCTGTACGTAAATCCGCTGCACCCCTACACCCAGGCGTTGCTGTCGGCAATCCCGCTGCCCGACCCGAACGTCAGCCGCGCCCGCAAGCGCATCGTGCTCGAGGGCGACGTGCCCAGCCCGATCGACCCGCCCGTGGGCTGCAAGTTCCACACGCGCTGCCCTTACGCGCGCGAGGTGTGCAAGCAGCGGCGGCCCGAGATGCGCGAGATCGGGCCCGGCCACAGCTGCGCCTGCCACAAGGTGTCGGAAGGCTGGCAATAAACATGAATGCAACGCGTCCGCGCGTTACAGATATCCAAAAATCCCATAATAAGGAGGGTATCCCATGAAGAAGACCTTGGCGCTCGTCCTGGCGCTCCTGCTGATGCTTGCCTTGGGCGCTCCCGCGATGGCTGCCGAAGGCGGCGAGATCACGGTCTGCATCGGCCCGCAGCCGGAGACCATCGATCCGGCGCTCAACTCCGCGTCCGACGGTTCCAACTACATCAAGCACCTGTTCGAAGGCCTGTACAAGTATGACCAGAACGGCAATGGCGTCGTGCTGGGCGCCGCCGAGAGCGTCGAGAAGAGCGACGACGGCATGACCTGGACCTTCAAGCTCCGCAAGGACGGCAAGTGGTCCGACGGCAAGCCGCTGACCGCCGCGGACTTTGAGTACAGCTTCAAGCGCTTCGTCGATCCCGAGACCGCCGCGCCCTACGCCGCCGACATGGGCAAGTTCGTGCTCAACGGCGCGGAAATCGTGGACGGCAAGAAGCCGGTCGACGAGTTCGGCGTGAAGGCGCTGGACGATAACACGCTGGAAGTCAAGATGGCCGGCCCCTGCACCTTCTTCGAGGACATCATGGCCTTTCCGCCCTACTATCCGGTGCGCAAGGATATCATCGAAGCCAACCCCATGGGCTGGTCTACCGACGTGGCGAGCCTGATCGGCAACGGCGCGTACAAGGTCGAGAGCTGGACGATGGACTCGGAGATCGTCATGGTGCCCAGCGAGACTTACTATGATGCCGCGACGCTGAAGAACAGCAAGATCATCTTTAAGCTGATCGCCGACCCGAACGCCAAGCTGGCCGCGATCCGCGCCAAGGAAATCTTCTGGACCGACGACTGCCCGACCGAGGAAGTCGAGGCGACCAAGGCCGAAGGCCTGTTCTTCATCGAGCCGCAGCTCGGCACCTACTACGTCAACTTCAACAACGAGAAGGCGCCCCTCGACAACCCGCTGGTCCGCAAGGCGCTGACGCTGGCGCTCGACACGGCCCACCTGTCCGAGGTCGCGGCCAACCGCGTCTACCTGCCGGCCGACAACTTCGTGGGCGGCGGCTTCCTTGAGGCCGACGGCACAACCGAGTTCCAAGCCTTCGCCAAGGTGATCGACCGCAGCGACTACGAGGCCAACAAGAAGGCCGCCCAGGAAGCGCTGGCCGAGGCCGGCTATCCGAACGGCGAAGGCCTGCCGACCATCGAGTACTGCACCAACGTATCGGGCGTGCACCAGCCGACCGCCGAGGCGATGATCGCCATGTGGAAGGAAGTGCTGGGCGTCAACGTCGAGCTCACCACGATGGACTGGGGCGTGTTCACCGCCGCCCGCCGCAACGGCGAGCACTGGATGGCGCGCGACGGCTGGGTGGCCGACTACAGCGATCCGGCTACGTTGCTGAACCTGTTCAAGGGCGGCTCGGGCAACAACACCACCTTCTACAAGAATGACAAGGTCGACGAGCTGCTGAACGCGGTCGACGCCTCGATGGACCAGGCCGAGCGCATGAAGCTGATGCATGAGGCCGAGGCCATCATCTTCGGCGAAGACTACGCGGCTTGCCCGGTGTACTACTACGCGACCTTCGGCCTCGCCCGCCCGGAAATCAAGGGCGTCACGACCTATCCCACCGGCGAGAAGCTGTTCCACAACGCGTATATCGAAGGGTAAGTAAAGCAAAAGGGCGGAGCCGAGTGCGGCTCCGCCCTTTGTCTACGGGCTGGGAACGGGACACATTGGGACTTTTCGCCTCTCCCCTATCCCTTCTTCGCGAACTGCACGATGAACTCGCGCAGCTTTTTTTCGGCCATGGGCGGGCCGATCATGTAGCCCTGGCCCTTCCAGAACCCGAGGTCGCTGAAGTACTCGAGCTGGTCGCCGTTTTCGATGCCCTTGGCGCACACGGTCAGGCCCAGCGTGTCGGCCAGGTGCGCGATCGAGACGAGGATGCGCACCAGCTTCTCGTCGTTGGGCACGCCGGAGGCGAAGCAGCGCGCAAGCTTGATGCCGTCAAAGGGCAGCTTGTTCAGCACGAACAGGTTGTTGTTTCCGATGCCGAAATTGTCGAGCAGCAGCTTAACGCCCATCTCCCTCAGCGCGATCAGGTTTTCGACGCCGACCGGGCTGAGCCCGTCTACGTCGCTGAGCTCGTACTCGAGGTTGTGCGGCGACAGGCCGTGCAGCTCAAGCTCGGCCTTGACGCGATCGACGAAGTCCGTCCGGTTGACGTAGTGGGTCCAGGTGTTGATCGCGGCGATCAGGTCGCAGCCGGCCGAGTCGATCAGCCGGCGCATCATGCTCAGCGACTCCTTGAGGAACCAGTCGGAAAACAGCTCGCTCGTCTCTTCGTCGCCCGCGATCCGCCTGACGTAGTCGTAGCCCGGCACGGTCTTCCCGCCGGGCAGGTGCAGCACCTCGGCGAACACCTCGTATGTGTTGCAGGTGTTCTTACCGAACGTCCACTTGGGTTGCCCGTATAGCTCAAACGCGCCCTCGGCGATCAACGATCGCAGCTCGTCCAACCTCAGATTCACATAACGCGCCCCCCTTCGCTCAATCGATACGTCCAATACGCCCTCCATAAGCATATTTTACCTGAGCTTCTTATTTTGGTCAAGCGTTATAAGTTTAACGATATAAAATGACCGAACCCGCTCTTTTATTTGATCTTTATGCTCAGGGCGCGCTTCTTTGCCATTCCTTGCCGCGCGAGCCTTGACCGAGGCGATCGAAAGGCGATAAGATCATAAGGGTATAACGTTTTGCGAAGGATGTGACGTATGAGAGCGCTTGACCTGGATGTCGCGATCATCGGCGCCGGGGTGATCGGCTGCTCCATCGCGCGCAGGCTGTCCCGATACGACCTGCGGATCGGACTGATCGAGGCGCGCGAGGACGTGGCCATGGGCGCGTCGCGCGCCAACAGCGCCATCGTGCACGCCGGGTACGACTGCCGGCCCGGTTCCACCGAGGCCCGGCTCAACGTGCGCGGCAGCCAGCTGTTTGAAAGCGTATGCGAGGAACTGGATGTGCCGTTCAGGCGCACCGGCTCGCTGGTCGTGGGCATGGGCGAGCAGGATGAGGCGCACATCCGCGCGCTCTATGAACGCGGGCTGCAAAACGGGGTGGAGGGGCTTTTTGTGCTGAACGGCGATCACGCCCGCGAGCTCGAGCCTTCGCTGAATCCCGATGTTACATGCGCGCTGCTCGCGCGCACGGCCGCGATCACCTGCCCTTACAAACTGACGATGGCCTGCGCGGAAAACGCGGGCGCCAACGGCTGCGTGATGATCCTGAACAGCCCGGTCAGCGCCATGGCCGAAGACGGCGACCGCGTGCTGATCGAGGCCGGGGACGCGCGCATCTGCGCGCGCTACGTGGTCAACGCGGCGGGCGTGTATTCGGACGAGGTCGCGCGGATGCTCGGCGACGAATCCTTCTCGATTCAGCCGCGCAAGGGCGAGTACGTGATCTTCGACCGCTCGGCCCGCGCGGTTGATATGGTGATCTTCCAGACGCCCTCGGCGATGGGCAAGGGGGTGCTGGTATCGCCCACGGTGGACGGCAACATGTTCGCCGGCCCGACCGCCTTCGACCTGTCCGACCGGGACGACTGCGCGGTTTCGCAACAGGGGCTCGACACGATGATCGAGCTCGCGGGCAGGAGCGTGCCCGACATCGACCTACGCGCGATCATCACCTCGTTTGCGGGCGTGCGCGCCCAACCCTCGACCGACGACTTCATCATCGGCCTGTCGGCCGCCAGCCGCCACTTGGTGCACGCGGCGGGCATCTGCTCGCCGGGCCTGACCGCCTCGCCCGCGATTGCGGAGAAGATCGAACAGGTGCTGCGCGGGGCCGGCCTGCCGCTCAACCCCAAGCCCTGCTATCAGGCGCGCATGACCGCCATCCCCTGCTTCCGGGAGATGACGGCGGACGAACGCCGTCAATTGATCGAGGCCGATCCCCGGTACGGCCAGGTAATCTGCCGCTGCGAGACGGTGACCGAGGGCGAGATCGTGGAGGCCATCCGGCGCGGCGCGCGCTCGCTCGACGGCGTCAAGCGCCGCACCCGCGCCGGCATGGGGCGCTGTCAGGGGGGCTTCTGCGCTCCGCGCGTGATGGATATCCTTTCGCGCGAGCTGGGCGTGCCGATGGAGCAATTGACCAAGTTCGGCGGCGGCTCGTACCTGCTGGCCGGCTCGCTGAAGGAGGACGCGCAATGAAGTACGACGTGGTGGTGATCGGCGGCGGCCCGGCCGGCCTGGCGGCGGCGCTCGAGGCTAAGGCGGTCGCGCCGGAGTTATCGGTCTTGATCCTCGAGCGGGACAGGATGCTGGGCGGTATCCTGCAACAGTGCATCCGCAACGGGTTCGGCCTGCACTTCTTCAAGGAGGAGCTGACCGGCCCGGAATACGCCGGGCGCTTCATCGAAAGGCTGGGTGGCTCGGGGATCGAATGGCTGACCGATACCATGGCGCTTGAGTTGACGGCCGACCGGAGGATCCTTGCGATCGGCCCGCAGACCGGGCTGATCGAGCTGGAAGCCGCCGCCGTGGTGCTGGCGATGGGGTGTCGGGAACGCACGCGCGGCGCGCTGAACATTCCGGGCACGAGGCCGGCGGGCGTATACACCGCGGGCAGCGTGCAGCGGCTGGTCAACATCGAGGGCTACATGCCGGGCAAGCGCGTGGTGATCCTGGGCTCGGGCGACATCGGGCTGATTATGGCCCGGCGGCTGACCTGGGAGGGCGCCGAGGTGCCGGTGGTGGCCGAGGTCATGCCCTATTCGAGCGGCCTCACGCGCAACATCGTGCAGTGCCTGGATGACAACGGCACGCCCCTTTTGTTCAATCACACGGTCAGCGAAATCCACGGGCGCGAGCGCGTGGAGGGCGTGACGATCGCCGAGGTGGACCCGGCGACGCGCCGGCCGATCCCCGGGAGCGAGCGCCGTTACGACTGCGACACGCTGCTGCTGTCGGTCGGGCTGATCCCCGAGAACGAGCTGTCGAAGGGCGCGGGCATTGCGCTCGACCGGGTGACGGGCGGCCCCGCGGTCGACGAAGACCGCGAGACCTTTGTTCCCGGTATCTTCGCCTGCGGCAATGTGCTGCATGTGCACGACCTGGTGGACAACGTCAGCGAGGAGGCCATCCTCGCCGGCCGGTCGGCGGCGGCGTATGCGAAGGGGCAATCGCCCGCGCCGGACGGATGGCGCGAGACGCGCGCGGGAAAGGGCGTGCGATACGTGGTGCCGCAGCGCCTTACGTCCGCGCGCGCGGGCGAGGTGGATCTATACTTCCGCGTCTCGGCGGTCTACCGGTCGGCGACGGTCGCCGTCAAATGCGGCGACGCGGTGCTTAAGCGCCGCAAGCGCGCGGTCATGACGCCGGGCGAGATGGAAAAGGTCGTGGTGCCCATTGTGCCGGGCGCCGGGGAGATAACGCTGGAAATCGAGGGGGCGTGAGCGTGGAGAGTGTGCAGATGACCTGTATCCGCTGCCCGATCGGCTGCCGGATGACCGTTTCGGTCCCGGGCGACGGCATTGCGGTGGCCGGCAACGAATGCGCCCGGGGCGCTCAGTATGCGCGCCAGGAGATGGTAAACCCGATGCGCACGGTCACTTCGAGCGTGCGGGTCAAAGGCGGCCTGCGCCCGCTGTGCTCGGTCAAGACCTTCGATGTCGTGCCCAGGTCGGCCATCGGCGAAGTGCTGGGCGAGATTCACGCGCTGCGCATCGACGCCCCCATCCGCGCCGGCCAGGTGCTTAAGGAGGACATCGCCCGTACCGGCGTAAATCTGGTCGCCACCTCGAGCGTGGCGGTCGGCGAATAGATCGGCGAATAACCGCCGTCGATCCGAGCATATTCGCCGCCGACGCGTAGGAATTGGCGGCCGTCATGATCCAGATACCGCTGAACAGCAGCGACACCAGCAGGCCGAGCGCCACGCCTACGACACCGGCATAAAGGCTTGCATGGCGTGAAACCAGACAAAGCGGCTCATGCCGGGGCCGAAGTCGATGTAGGACGAGGCGTCGTCCATGCCGCCCGACAGGGCCTTCCCGTCCGCCGCCATGGCGTTGAGGCTTGCCTCCCCCTCCACGTTTCGCCGGATGCCGCGGTCGGAGTCTTGCGCGTTTGTCCGGGGAATAGCCCGATCGAAGCTTGCGGTTGCCGGGCGGGTCGGGGCATGGTATAATCAGCAGTATACCCGGCGGACCGGGGGCGGAAAGGATGAAACCGATGAGAAAGCTCAGGTACGGCATGGTGGGCGGCGGGCCCGGCGCGTTCATCGGCGATGTGCATCGCAAGGCCATCAGCATGGGCGGCGCGGCGGAACTGACCGCCGGCTGCTTTTCGAGGAGCATGGAAAAGACGCGCGCGCTGGGCGCACAGCTGGGGCTGGCCGAGGAGCGCTGCTATCCCGATTTTGAGGCGATGGCCGAGGCCGAGGCGGCGCGCGCGGACGGCATCGACTTCGCCGTGATCGTCACGCCGAATGACGCGCATTACGCGGCCTGCAAGGCCTTCCTGCAAAGGGGCGTCCACGTATCCTGCGACAAGCCGCTGTGCGTGAATGTGCGCGAAGCCGAGGAACTCCATGCGCTGGCCGAGCAGAAGGGGCTGATCCTTCTCGTCACCTACACCTACATGGGCTACGTCATGGCCAAGCAGGCGCGCGAGCTGGTAAAATCGGGCGCGATCGGCCGGGTGCGGATGGTGATGGCCGAGTACGCGCAGAGCTGGCTGGCGCACGAGGACGACTGCGGCGGGCAGCAAAATGTGTGGCGCTGCGATCCCGGTCGATCGGGCGAGACCAACTGCCTGGGCGACATCGGCACCCATGTGGAGAACGCGGTCTCGCGCATCACAGGGCTTTCGATCAAGCGCCTGCTGTGCAGGATGGACCGGCTGGTGCCCGGCCGGGTGCTCGACGACAACGACATGGTGATGGTGGAGTACGAAAACGGCGCGACCGGGCTGTACTGGACATCCCAAGTCGCGCTCGGCAGCGATAACGGACTGCGCGTGCGCGTCTACGGCGAACGCGGCTCGATCACCTGGGCGCAGGAGGAGCCGGAGAAGCTGATCCTGGCCGACGAGCGGGGCGAGGTATGCGAGCAGCGCCGGGGCCACGGGAACATCCTGCCGGCGGCCGCGCGCTACAGCCGCTTGCCCAGCGGCCATCCCGAGGGCGTGTACGAGGCGATGGCCAACCTGTACGCCGGGTTCACGCGCTGCTTGCAGGCCGTGCAGGCGGGTGAGTTTGATCCGGACATGGTGGATTTCCCGACCGTAAAGGACGGCCTTGAGGGCATACGCTTCGTCGACGCCTGCCTCAGGAGCGCGCGCGGCGGCAACATCTGGGTGGATATGTAAGGAGGACGGCAGACGATGGTAACAAAAAAAGAAACGCAATCGACCGAACTGCGCGAGCGGATGCGCGGCGGCAGCGGATCGGCCCGGTTGACCGCGCTGAGCGCCGAGCTACCGGACGCCGTGCGGCTGTTCAGCCGGATCGTGCTGACGCCGGGCTCCTCGATCGGGGAGCATGTGCACGAGCGCGAGACCGAGCTGTTCTACTTTGTGTCGGGCGCGGGCGTGGTCATCGACGACGGGGCGGAGACCCCGGTCTCGGCCGGCGACTCGATGGCGACGTTCGACGGCCACCGGCATTCGGTGGTCAATACCGGCAGTGAGGATCTGGTGCTCCTGGCGGTTATCGTGAAGGAGACACGCTAATGCGCCGATCGGACCGCGAAGTGAAGCATATGGACGACATCATGGCGATCGTACGGCGCTGCCAGGTCGTCCGGCTGGGGCTGGTGGATCGCGGCGAGGCCTACATCGTGCCGGTGAATTTCGGGTATGAACGGGACGGGGATCGGCTGACGCTGTACTTCCACGGCGCGCGCGAGGGACGCAAGGCCAGCCTGATCCAATCGGTCGGGCACGCCGGCTTTGAGATGGACGGCGCGCACGCGCTGATCGAAGGCGAGCGGGCGGACCAGTACAGCTACGCCTACGAATGCGTGATGGGCACGGGCGCGGCGACGCTGGTTACGAATATGGCGGAAAAAACGCGCGGCCTGGAAGCGCTGATGGAGCACATGACCGGCAAGCGCCATGAGATCGACGAGCAGGCGGTTCGGCACACGGCGGTGTTCAAGCTGACGGTCGAGACGATATCGGCCAAGAAGCGCCCGATGCCGGAGTAAGGGACCTGCAAAAAGGAGCCGCCGTGTAGTCGGTACCTACGCGGCGGTTCGCTTACCTTTGCTCGTCACGCTTATTGCGAAAACGCAATCAGCAAGTCGAGGACCATCAGAACAACACAGCCCCATTGCTCTCAATAACCCCCTGATACCAATACGCCGAATCCTTCGGGATGCGCCTTTGCGTCTCGTAGTCGACGTATACCAGCCCGAACCGGTCGCGGTAGCCCATCGCCCATTCGAAGTTGTCGAGGAACGACCAGCAGAAGTAGCCCGCGACCGGCACACCGTCGTCCGCCGCGCGGCGGAACTGCTCGATGTAGCGCGACAGGTAGTTCTGGCGCGCGGGGTCGTGCACCTTGCCGTCGCGGGACACCGCGTCCAAATCCGCCATGCCGTTTTCCGTGATGATTACCGGAACGCCGTAGCGCTCGGACAGGAATTTCGGCCCCCAATACAGGCATTCGGGGGTGACCGGCCAGTTCATGCCGGTCTTGGCGGTGCCGACGGGCAGCTTAACCGGCTCCGGGCCGCTTGGCCCGGCCTTGACAAAGCTGCCGCTGTAGATGTTCTGCCCATAGTAGTCGAGCCTCTGGCAGATCGTGGCGAGGTCGCGCTCGAAGAGCGCGGGCAGGTACTGCCCGTACAGCTTGAGGCCGTCCTCGGGGTAGCGGCCCAGCAGCGCCGGGTCGCTCCACCAGGCGGTGGAAAAGAACCCGCGGTCGGCGGGCGTCGAAAAATAAGCCCCGCGCGCCGCCTCCACGTCGGCTTCGGCGTCTGTCGCCGGACAGATGGGCGACGAGCAGGGCGCGTAGCCGATCTTCGCGCGCGGCGACTCCGCCCTGAGCGCCTGCACCGCCAGCCCGTGGGCGATCAGCGCGTTGTGGGCCATCGGGATCGTGGCGTCGACCGGCAGTTTCAGGCCGGGCGCGTGCTCGCCCGTGACGTAGCCCAGCCCGATGAAGCACTGCGGCTCGTTGAGCGTGAAGAAGTGCCCGACGCGGTCGGCGTAGCGCGCCGCCACCGCGCGCGCGTACTCGGCAAACCACTTGGGGCTGTCCGGGTTTTCCCACGCGCCGCGCTGTTGCAGCGCCATCGGGTACTCCCAGTGGAACAGCGTCAGCCAGGGCGTGATCCCGTTTTCGAGCATCGCGTCGATCAAGCGGTCGTAGTGATCGAGGCCCGCCTCGTTCAGCCGGCCCGTGCCCTCGGGCAGCAGCCGAGGCCAGCACACCGAGAACCGGTGGTGCCGTATGCCCAACTCGGCCATCAGGCGGAAGTCCTCGGCGTAGCGGTGGTAGTGGTCGCAGGCCACGTCGCCGGTGTGCCCGTCATGCACCGCGCCCGGACGGCGCGAGAACCGGTCCCATACGGTCTCGCCCTTGCCGTCCTCATAGGCCGCGCCCTCGATCTGATAGGCGGATGACGCCACACCCCAGACAAAACCGGCCGGAAAACCCATCGAAACACCCCCTATTCCCTTTCGGTAGAGTTCATTCCTTCAAATCGCGCACGGTTTCGCCCGGGATCAGTCGGCAGGCGATGTTCACGATCTCGGCGCGCGCGGTGCGCGGGTGCTCGATCAGCTTGAGCAGTTGGCGCGCCGCCTCCTGGCCGATGCGCAGCGTGTCCTGCTCGACCGTGGTCAGCTGGGGCTTGAGCCGCCCAATCAGCTTGACGCCGTCGTACCCGGCCACCGAGATGTCCTCCGGGATGCGCAGAGCGGCCTCGGCGAGCGCCTCGATGCCGCCCAGCGCGGCGTAGTCGTCGGGCATGATGATGCAGTCGGGGCGCTCGGGCAGCTCAAGCACGCGCTTCACCGCCTGGTAGGCCGCGGCCGGTTCGTGGTAGGGGCTGGGGCGCAGGTAGCCCTCCGGTACCTCGAGCCCAAGCTCGGCCATCGTCTCAAGGAAGCCTTTCACCCGCTGGTCGCTGACGGTGGAGCGGTGGCCGTGCAGATAGGCGATCCGGCGGTGGCCGCGGCCGTGTATGTAGCGCACCAGCATCTCCATGCCCTGCCGGTTTTCCGACAGGATGCAGCTGCGGTCGTCAAACAGGTGGTCGATAATCACGAGCGGGATGTCGCTCATCGCAAGCTGAACCACCTCCTCCGCGCCGAAATCCACGCAGGCCAGGCACACGCCGTCGACGTTGCGGTAGCGGCAGTGCTCGAGGTAGGTCATCCGGGACTTGCCGATGTTGTGGTTGATGAAGGTGATGTCGTACCCGCCGCGCTCGGCCTCCACCTTGAAACTGTCGAGCACCGCCGCGAAGTAGTTGTGCGTCAGGCCGCTCAGGTCGTCGTCCACGAACAGCACGCCCAGGTTATACGTGCGGTTTGTCTTGAGCGCCCGCGCCAGAGCGTTCGGGTGGTAGCCCATCTCGCCCGCCACAGCCGCGACCCGATCCCGGGTTTCGGGGCTGATGTCCTTGTAGCCGTTGAGCGCCTTGCTGACGGTGGAGACCGACAGACCCAGCCGACGCGATAGTTCCCGGATCGTCGTCACGCTTCATCCTCCGCATATCGATAGCTAAACCGTTTTCGCAAGTCCCAGTATACGCCAAGGCCGGCCAAAACACAATACCCCTCAAGGAACTATTTCCCCGAATCATCACACGCCTGACCGATGTCACAAATTCGTTCGGAAAACCCCTTGCAATTGGGTTGATGGTACGTTATCATGGGTTTAAGCCATTACGAAATCGTTTTCGTATACCGTGAGAGGAGCTGGAGGCCCATGCGCTACGGCCATTTCGACGACGCGCGCCGGGAGTTTGTGATCGCGCGCCCGGATGTCCCCTACCCCTGGATCAACTACCTGGGCAGCGAGGACTTCTTTTCGCTGCTGTCGAATACCGGCGGCGGCTACAGCTTCTACCGGGACGCGCGGCTGATGCGGCTGACCCGATACCGCTACAACAACGCGCCCACCGACGCGGGCGGGCTGTATTTCTACATCCGCGACGGGGAATCGGTCTGGAACCCGGGCTGGATGCCGGTCAAGGCGGCGCTCGACCGCTATTCGTGCCGCCATGGGCTGGGCTATACCGTCATCGAAGGGGAAAAAGACGGCCTGGCCGCCGCGCTCACCGTCATGGTGCCGCGCGGGCACCGCGCGCAGGTGACCCGGCTGACGCTGACCAACCGCTCGCTCCGGGAGAAGCCGGTCAGCCTGTACGGCGCGGTCGAGTTCTGCCTGTGGAACGCGCTCGACGACATGACCAACTTCCAGCGCAACTTCAACATCGGCGAGGTGGATGTCGAAGGCGGCGCGATCTACCACAAGACCGAGTACCGCGAGCGGCGCAACCACTATGCGCTGTGGTCGGTGAACCGCGAAACCGCCGGCTTTGACACCGACCGCGAGGCCTTCCTCGGCCTGTACAACGGATTCGACGCGCCGGACGCGGTGCTTGAGGACCGCCCGCGCAACAGCGTGGCCGACGGCTGGGCCCCGATCGGGGCGCACTGCCTGCGCCTGAAGCTCGCGCCCGGCGAAACGCAGAGCATGATCTTCGTGCTGGGCTATTGCGAGAACCCGACCGATCAGAAATTTGAAGCGCCCGGCGTCATCAACAAGGCCCAGGCCCGGCAGCTGATGGCCGCGTTCGCGGCCGACGCCCAGTTCGAAGCGGCGCTCGCCGAGCTCAAGGATTACTGGACAGGGCTGCTCGCGCGCTTTGAGGTCGAGAGTTCGGACGCGCGCATGGACCGCATGGTCAACACCTGGAACCAGTACCAGTGCATGGTCACGTTCAACCTGTCGCGCTCGGCGTCCTACTTCGAGTCGGGCATCGGGCGGGGCATGGGCTTCCGCGACTCGGCACAGGACCTGCTGGGCTTCGTACACATGGTGCCCGAGCGCGCACGCGCGCGCATCCTCGACATCGCGTCCACCCAGCGCCCGGACGGCAGCGCCTACCACCAGTACCAGCCGCTGACCAAACGGGGCAATTTCGAGGTGGGCGGCGGCTTCAACGACGACCCGCTGTGGCTGATCTTCGGCGCGGCCGCCTATATCAAAGAGACCGGCGACCGGGCGATCCTCGCGGAACAAGTGCCGTTTGACAGCGACAGCGCGAACAAAGCGCCGCTGATCGAGCACCTTAGGCGCTCGTTCCGGCACACGGCCGAGCGCGTAGGTCCCCACGGCCTGCCGCTGATCGGCCGGGCCGACTGGAACGACTGTCTGAACCTGAACTGCTTTTCCGAGACGCCGGGCGAGAGCTTTCAAACGTGCCAAAATTTCGACAGCGGCATCGCGGAATCTACGTTCATCGCCGGCATGTATGTGGCGGTGGCGGACGACTACGCCGAGCTGTGCCGCCTCATGGGCATGGAGGACGAGGCCGCGTTCGCGCGGGCCGAGAAGGCGCGCATGACGGACGCGGTGCTGCAACACGGCTGGGACGGCGCGTGGTTCCTGCGCGCCTACGACGCGCTGGGCGGCGCGGTGGGCAGCCGCGACTGTACGGAAGGACAGATCTACATCGAGCCGCAGGGCATGTGCGTGATGGCCGGGATCGGCGTCGGCGAGGGCCTGGCGCAACAGGCGCTGGACAGCGTGCGCGAGCGTTTGCAGTGCGCGCACGGCATCGCGCTCGTCGCGCCACCCTATCAATCCTATCGCGTGGAACTGGGCGAGATCAGCTCCTACCCGCCCGGGTATAAGGAGAACGGCAGCGTGTTCTGCCACAACAACCCCTGGATCACGATCGCCGAGACGCGGCTCGGGCACGGCGACCGCGCGTTTGAGACCTGGCGGCTGATCTGCCCGGCCTACATAGAAGATCATGGGCTGCACCGCACCGAGCCCTACGTCTACGCGCAGACGATCGCCGGGCCGGGCGCGCGCAGGTTCGGCGAGGCCAAGAACAGCTGGCTGACCGGCACGGCGGCATGGAGCTTCTACGCGATTTCGCAGGCGATCTTGGGCGTCAAGCCCGACTACAAGGGGCTTAAGATCGACCCTTGCCTGCCCTCCGAGCTCAAAAAGCTGCGCATCAGCCGCATGTTCCGGGGCAGCCGCTACCTGATCGAGATCGACAACCGTGCGGAGGGAAGGAAGGGCTCAGTCAGCATCGCGGTGGACGGCGCGCCGATCGAGGGGAATCTGCTGCCGGCCCGGCCGGCGGGCGGGGTTTATCGGGTTCAGGTTCGGATTGAATGAGGGCGGGCCTGGCCCATTCCCTTCCAAGGAGGGGAATGGGCCAGGCCCGTCAGAGAAAATAGCGGCGGGGTGAGCGATTGCGCACATCCCGGGAGCCGGCGCGAACGTGTTCATGCCGGCGCAATCCGGATGGCGCATGGGCCGATGGGTTACCGGTGGGGCGACATGCGTAAAGAAGCGGGTCGCCCGAGCCTTCATGAACGACAATTTGCGAATTCCGACGGCTCTTGTGCGGCAGGGCCATCAAATCTGCGCTCACGCGGGAGGGATCGGTCGCTCTTTTCTGCGGTACAGTTTGCGCTCCAGCGACCAAATCCGATCGGTGAACGTGCCGGGCGCGACGGCGGCGAGCGCCTTGTCCATCTCGTACATGCGCGCATCCAGCAAATCCAGCACGTGCAGCACCTCGGCCTCGGGAAACATCGGGGGCTTGGGGCTGCCGTACTCGGGCAGGTCGTGGTGCGACAGGATCATGTGCTCGAGCATAATCATCAGTTCCCGGCTCATGCCCAGCTCCGTGCCCACGCGCTGAACGTGCGCCACGCCCTGCACCAGGTGCCCCACCAGCTGCCCCTCGAGCGTGTAGTCGCTCGCCAGGCCCACCTCGTTGGCGTTGAGCTCGGTCAGCTTGCACAAATCGTGCAGGATTACGCCCGCCGCCAACAGGTCGGGGTCCAGCTGCGGATAGATCGCGCAAATCGCGTCCGCGCCCTTGAGCATGGTTGTGACGTGGTGCAACAGGCCCCCGCGCTCGGCGTGATGCAGTTTTTGCGCCGCCGGGTAGTAGTCGAGCTTCTCGCCCGCCTCCTCGAGCCGCGCAAGCACCAGTTGCCGAAGCTTCTCGTCGGCGATCGCTTCGGCGCGGTCTGTCAGCGCTCGGCGCATATCCTCCGCCGGATAGGGCGCGCAGGGGATTAAGATCGACATGTCAACCGCGTCGCCGTCCTCGACCGGGCGCAGCTTGTCCACCCGCATCTGCGCGCGGCCGTTGTACTCCTGCATCATGCCGCGCATCTTGACCACCGTGAGCGGCTTGGGCGCGGCCACCGTGCCGTCCCACATCTTGGCGTTCACGTCGCCCGACTGATCGGACAGCGTCATGTCCAGGTACTTGCCGCCATTGGACGAAGTGCGCTGCTCGCTGTTCTTGACCAGCAAGAACCCTTCGAACATCTGCCCCTTGATGGTCAGCGCGAGCGGCTGCTGCGGCTGGGATTGCATGATACCCCTCCTTATAAAACAGCCGTCAAGCGAATTGCGCGCCCCGCCGTTTTGTGCTACAATGTTTCCTTAGATTATAGTATGCCGGCTGGTATTTGGCAAGAGGCGAGGCAAGGATGAAATACGCAATGATCGTGGGCGACGGCATGGCCGATTTGCCCATCCCGGAACTGAATGAAAAGACACCGCTTGAGCACCTGGCCCCGGATGCCTTTCAAGCGATCGCGGGCGGCGAGTTGGGTCGGCTGCGCTCCTGCCCGCCCACGCTTGCGCCGGGCAGCGATACCGCGTTTCTGACGCTGCTGGGCAACGACACCGCGCGCGTCTACACCGGGCGTTCGCCGCTGGAGGCCGCCGGCATGGGGATCGAGCTTGCGCCCGGCGAGGTGGCGTTCCGGATGAACCTGGCCGCAATCGGCGAGGAGGGCTATCCGGACGCTTCGATGCTGTCGCACAACGGCGGCGGCGTCGAGGGCGAGGAAGCCTATGCGCTGGTCACCGGCCTGATGGAGGACGCGGCGTTCGCTCAGTTGATGGCAGCGTACGCTCTACGCATCTACCCGACCGACACCTTCCGCCACGCGGCGGTGCTCAAATGGGATCGGGTAGACGCGGATTTCGCGCCGCCGCACGACATCGTGGGCCGGCGCGTTGGCGACTACGCGCCCGGCGGGCGGCTGGGCGAGGCAATATGCGCGCTGCAACGCTCGTCGTACGACTGCCTGAACCGCCACCCGATCAACGAAGCGCGCCGCTCGCGCGGGTGTCTTCCGGCCAACAGCGCCTGGTTCTGGGGCGCGGGCACGGCCTGCGCTCTTCCGAATTTTGAGCGCAAGTACGGCGTCCGCGGCCTCGTGATCTCGGCGGTGCCGCTGGTCAAGGGCATCGCGCGGCTGAACGGCCTCAAAGCGCCCGACTATCCGTTTGCGACCGGGCTGCTCGACACCGGCTATGAACAGAAGGCGCAGGCGGCGCTCGACGCGCTCAGGGGCGATTACGATTTCGCGCTGGTGCACCTCGAAGCGCCCGACGAGATGAGCCATGACGGCAGTCTTGAGCGCAAGCTCGAGGCCATCCGGCGGCTGAACGACCGGATCGTGAGGCCGCTGATGGCGGGGCTTCAAGCGCTCGGCGACCACCGCGTGCTGCTGCTCGCAGACCATTATACCCTCTTATCGACGCGCACCCACGACGGCGCGCCCGTGCCCTACGCGCTCTACGACAGCCGCAATCCCGGCGCGCCCCGCCCCTTCACCGAAGCCGCGTGCGCGGGGGAACCGGTGCTCGAATCGGGCGATCCGTTGATGAGGCGGTTGTTTGAGCGCGGTTAAACTTTCCGAAACCGCTTTACATCGCGCGCCGGTTGGTTATAATGGAATGTATTCCTATAGCTTTGTGATGAAGGGGAGCGCCCGATCTTAAGCGCCGCCAAGCGAGCCGGAAGCTGGTGTAAGTCCGGACGGCGAGGGATCAGGGGAATCACCCCGGAGCAGCCGGCTGAACGCGCGCGCGCAAGTAGGTCGGTCCGGGTCCGCCCGTTACAGCGGTGCGCGCTTGAGGCGCGCTGAGCGGGCGCATACGCGCCAAATTGGGTGGTACCGCGAGGCCTTCGTCCCATGACGGGATGAAGGTTTTTGGTTTTGGAGGGGGATACTATGATTAAAAAAGTCGAAGCCAGCATGGATTTTCAGGGGCGCGAGCAGGAGGTACTGGCCTTCTGGCGCGAGCACGACATCTTCAAAAAGGCGATGAAGCAGCACGAGGATGCCGAGCCGTTCACCTTCTACGACGGCCCGCCCACCGCCAACGGAAAGCCCCACATCGGCCACATCGAGACGCGCGCGATCAAGGACCTGATCCCGCGCTACCAGTCGATGAAGGGCAGGCATGTGCTGCGCAAGGCCGGCTGGGACACGCACGGGCTGCCGGTCGAGCTCGAAGTCGAGAAGGCGCTGGGCCTGGACGGCAAGGAACAGATCGAGGCCTACGGCATCGAGCCGTTCATCAAGGCGTGTAAGCAGTCGGTCTGGAAGTACAAGGCCGATTGGGAGAAGATGAGCGAGCGCGTCGGCTTCTGGGCCGACATGGAAAATCCCTACATCACCTACGAAGATAATTACATCGAATCGGTGTGGTGGTCGCTCAAGCAGATCGCCGACAAGGGCCTTTTGTACAAGGGGCACAAGGTGGTGCCCTACTGCCCGCGCTGCGGCACCGCGCTGTCCAGCCACGAGGTGTCGCAGGGCTACAAGTGCGTCAAGGAAAAATCGGCGTTCGTGCGCTTTAGGATCAAGGGCGAGGACAATGCCTACCTGTACGCCTGGACGACCACGCCGTGGACGCTGCCCAGCAACGTGGCGCTGTGCGTCAACCCCGACGAGACCTACGCCCGATTCATGTACGAGGGCAAAACGATCATCATGGCCAAGGCGCTGATCGCTCAGGTGCTGGGCGAGGACGCGCGCTTTACGATCGTAAGTGAAATGCCGGGCCGCGCGCTGGTCGGCATGGAATACGAGCCGCTGTTCGATTTCGTGAAACCGCTGGTCGACAAGCCCGCGTGGCGCGTGGTGGCCGACACCTACGTGACGACCGACGACGGTACCGGCATCGTGCACCAGGCCCCTGCATTCGGCGAGGACGACGCGCGCGTATGCAACGCGAACAACATGCCGTTTTTGCAGCTGGTGGATACAAAGGGCTGCATGACGCGGGAGACGCCCTGGGCGGGCGCGTTCGTCAAGGACGCCGACCCGCTGATCCTCAAGCAATTGAAGGACGACGGCCTGCTGGTCAAGGCGGCGGAATTTGAACACGACTACCCGTTCTGCTGGCGCTGCGACACGCCGCTCATTTACTACGCCCGCTCGACCTGGTTCATCAAGATGACGCAGCTGCGCGACCGGCTGATGGCGGCCAACCAGGCGATCACCTGGTACCCCGACAACATCAGGGACGGGCGCATGGGCAACTTCCTCGAGAACGTGATCGACTGGGGGCTGTCGCGCGAGCGCTACTGGGGCACGCCGCTGCCGGTGTGGCTGTGCGATTGCGGGCACATCCACGTGGTCGGCTCGCGCGCGGAGCTCGAGGCGATGGGCGAGGACGTGCCGCACGATCTCGAGCTGCACAGGCCCTACATCGACAAGGTGGCGCTCAAGTGCCCCTCATGCGGCGGCCAGATGCGTCGGACGCCCGAGGTAATCGACTGCTGGTACGACTCGGGTTCGATGCCGTTCGCGCAGTGGCATTATCCCTTTGAGAACAAGGAGGAATTCGAGCGGCGGTTCCCGGCCGACTTCATCTCCGAAGCCATCGACCAGACGCGCGGCTGGTTCTACACGCTGATCGCGATCGGCACGCTGCTGTTCGACCGCGCGCCGTTCGAGCACTGCGTGGTCATGGGCCATGTCCAGGACAAGGACGGCCAGAAGATGAGCAAGCACAAGGGCAATGTGGTCGATCCGTGGGCGGTGCTGGACGCGCAGGGCGCGGACGCGGTGCGCTGGTATTTCTATGCCAGCGCCGCGCCGTGGCTGCCCACGCGCTTCAGCGGCGAGCTGGTCAGCGAGCTGCAGCGCAAGTTCATGGGCACGCTGCTCAACACCTATGCCTTCTTCACGCTGTACGCCTCGATCGACGGCTACGACCCGGCGCAGCGCGCGAATCCCGACGAGCGCTCGCTGATGGACAAGTGGGTGCTGTCGAAACTCAACGAGTTGGTTAAGCAGGTCGATGAGGGCCTGTCGGATTACAAAATCACCGAGACGGCGCGCGCGATCGCGCAGTTCGTGGACGAGCTGTCGAACTGGTACGTGCGGCGCTGCCGCGAGCGGTTCTGGGGCAAGGGATTGGCCGGCGACAAACTGGCGGCGTTCGACACGCTGTACACGGTGCTGCTGACGCTCGCTAAGCTGTGCGCGCCCTACGTGCCGTTCATGGCCGAGTCGATGTACCAAAACCTGATGGCGTGGCGTCCCGGCGCGCGCGAATCGGTGCACCTCACCGACTTCCCGACGGCCGACGAATCGCTGATCGACCGGGCGCTGACCGATGAGATGGAGCGGGTCATAGGCGTGGTGCAGCTGGGCCGCGCGGCGCGCAGCACGGCGGGCATGAAGGTGCGCCAGAGCGCGCAGGCGCTGTACGTGAAGGGCGCGCCGCTGACGGGCGAGATGCGCAAGCTGGTCGAGGAGGAACTGAACGTCAAGGCCGTTCACTTCGTCGAGGACGCGCGCGCGTTCACCACCTACCGGCTCAAGCCGCAGATGCGCACGCTCGGCCCGCGCTACGGAAAGCTCCTGGGGCAAATCGGCCGGGCGCTTTTGGCGATGGATGGCAACGACGTGGTGGACGCGTTCGCGCGCGGCGAGCAGCTGCGCTTTGAACTGGACGGCACGGAAATCGCGCTGGACGAGGCCGATGTGCTGACCGAGCCCATGCAGAAGCCCGGTTTTGTGGCCGAGAGCGATAACGCGCTGACCGTGGTGCTGGACACGAACCTGACCCCCGAACTGATCGAGGAGGGCTTCGTGCGCGAGGTGATCTCCAAGCTGCAAACGATGCGCAAGGACTCCGACCTCGAGGTGGTCGACCGGGTGAAGGTGACCTACGAGGCCGGCGAGAAGCTCAACGCCATCATCAAGCGCGGCTGCGGCGCGATCATGCGGGCGGTGCTGGCGGTCGAACTGACGGCGGGCAAGCCCGCGGGGATCGTGCGCGAGTGGTCGGTCAACGGCGAGCCGGCTACGTTCGGTATCGAGCGGGCGTAATGGGTCGAGGCTATGGCGACCGCCTGCGGCCCGGCCGCAGGCGGTCGCCTCTTTTTGCACGACTCCGTCAATCGATCATATTTGTGCTTGATTTATGATTGTTCATACGCTATAATTTATGTAACACCAATGATGGGAAGGGTTTACGCATGAGCTCGATGTCTTCCAAAAAGGCATACAGGAGGGAGAACGTCCTCGCCGCCCTGCGCCGCAAGAAGGCGCTGACCACGGGCGAGGCGGCCGAGATCATCGGTGCTTCCGAGTGCACGGTTCGCCGGCTTTTCGACGAGCTGGAGGGGGAGGGGGAGGCGATCCGGGTCTATGGCGGCATCAAGTTCCCGCCCAGCAAGCACGCCGAGTACCAGTTTGAAAACCTGCAGTTCAGCCAATCGGACCAAAAGCGGCACATCGGCGAGTATGCCAGCCGCCTGGTGGAGAACGGCGACATACTCTTTCTGGACACCGGCACCACGATCCAGCAACTGGCGCTCTCGCTCGTGGAGCGCTTCAAGCGCAAGGAATTGCAGGACGTGCAGATCTTCACCAATTCGCTGCGCAACCTGACCATCTTGATGCACCACTGCGAGGTGAACCTGATCGGCGGGCTCTTTCGCATCAAGCGGCAGGACTTCTGCGGCTACCTCTCGGAAGTGGTGCTCGAGTCGATTTCGTTTGAAAAATGTTTCCTGAGCGCCGACGGCGTCAACCCCAGCGACGGCGTCATGGCCACCGACATATTCACCGCCAAGATCAACCAGATCGTCTCCCGGCGCGCGCGGGGGGTATACCTGCTGGCCGATTCCACGAAGTTCGTGCGCCGCTCCTTCATCAAGTACGCCGCGCTCGAGGACGTGAAGATGATCGTCACCGATGCGGGCATTCCCGCATCGGTCGAGGAGGAACTCGCGGCGCTGGGGCCCATCATTCGAAAAATCTAAACGATCACAAAACATTAAAAAATGAGCGATATCGCTCATTTTTTTATTTTCTCACATTGACGAATGCTGAAAACATAGATATTATAAGATCAGATGCAGAGAACAATCGGATTTATGACAAAAACGATCAAATATATGGAAATCAAACGGAAGAGGGGCAAACCATGAAGCCGACGATCAGGACGCCATACTTCGAGACGGGGATCAAGTGCTATATCTACGGTCAGGACGAGCTCGACTACGCCGCGCTATGCGAGGCGTGCGCGGTGAAGTACGACATCGACGTGCTCTTTATCTCCTCCTTCACCAACATCGTGACGCTCGCGGAGCGCTTCCCGCACCTGCGCATCATCGCGCCCTACATGGACAACATGCGGCCGGGCCGCGGCATGGGCAAGGTGCTGCCGGAGTCGCTGAAGGCGGCGGGGGCGCACGGCGTGGTCATCAACCACTGCGAAAAGCCAATGGCGCTGGCCGATATCCGCGGCTGCATCGAGCGCTGCCGGGAGCTTGAGATGCTGTCGTTTGTCTGCGCGGACACGACCGAGGAGGCGATGGCCGTGGCGCAGTTGCACCCGGACATCATGAACCCGGAGCCCGCCGAGCTGATCGGCAGCGGCCAGTCGGCGGACATGCGCTACGTCACCCGCACCGTCGGCGCGGTCAAGGCCATCGACTCCGGCATCCTGACCGAGATCGCCGCCGGCATCACCCGGCCCGAAGATGTCTACGCCTACATCATGGCCGGTTCCGACGGAGCCGGCGCGGCCTCCGGCATCCTCAAGTCGGCCGACCCTGCGGGCTTACTGGACGCGATGGTGGCGGCGGTCCGGCGCGCAGCGGACGACCTCAAACAACGACAGGGCTAAATCACAGGGGAGGAAAGCACATGAAGACCATCCGCGAATCGTTCCACATCGACACCCCAGCACGTCAGCCGTGGTTCGTCGACATCAACGAGCAGGTGCAGGACATCGTCAAGCGCTCCGGCGTCAAGGACGGCATCTGCCTCGTCTACTCGCACCACACCACCTGCTCGGTGATCCTGCAGGAATATTCAAAGGACATCACCTACAACGGGCTCGAATTCATGCACCAGGATCTGGTGGACGTGTTCGAGAAGCTCGTGCCGACGATGCGCCACGAGGGGCAATATATGCATCCGGGCCCCTGGTCGACGCAGTGGTCGCACGAGAACGGCGAGGATAAGCCCTATTGCATCAACACCGACGGGCACCTGCGCTCGCTGTTCATGGGCCGCAGCGAGACGATGCCGGTGATCGACGGCGTCGCCGACACCGGCGACTACGGCCACATCTACTTCATCGACTTCGATCAGACGCGGGAGCGCTCGCGCACCGTGCAGGTGCAGATCATTGGGGAATGAGGGTCTAAGTATGTCCAAGTACGACGCGTCGATCGACGCGATTCTCGACATCGAGGCGAACAACATCGTCTCCGTCAAGCGCAGCCTCTGTCGGCGCACGATGGAGGAAGTCATCGAGCTGATGCTCACGGTCAAGCCTTCGGGCCGCAAGGTGATTACCGCCGGCTGCGGCACCTCGGGCACGCTGGCCGAGCGCGTGGCGCATACGCTGTGCGTGGTCGAGGTGCCCGCCACCTTCTGCGCGCCCGGCAACTCGATCCACGGCGGTATGGGCGTCATCCAGCGGGGGGACGTGGTGGTGCTGTTCTCCAAGGGCGGCAACACGCCGGAGATTCTGAACTACATCCCCTGCTGCAAGGCCAAGGGCGCGACGATCATCGGCGTCACGCAGAACGACGCGTCGACGCTGGCCCGCGAGGCCGACATCTACTTTAAGATTGTGGCGGAGCACGAGAGCGACATGTGGGACATGTGCGCCTCGGCCAGCTGCAACACCATCGCCGCCGTCTGGGACGCCGTGGCCTTCACGGTCATGCGCCACAACGGCTACACCAAGGCAGACCTGTTGCTGACCCATCCGGGCGGCAAGGTGGGTGAAGTTCTGCGCGAAAGCAAATAATACGGGAGGCGATTTCCGATGGTTTATCATGAGAAGTTCCAGGTGGAGACCGGGCACAGCCATGTGACGGTGCTCGATGTTACGGCGCAGGTGCGCGAGATCGTGGGCCGCTCGGGCGTCAAGAACGGCAGCATCCTGGTCTTCACCGGCCACACGAGCTGCTCGGTGCAGATTCAGGAGTTCTCCGACGGCCAGACCTGCTGGGGAACCGAGCTGATTATGCAGGACTTGATTAACTGCTTGGAGAAGATTGTACCCACCTGCACCAACGAGGGCATGTACCTGCATCCCAACGGCGAGCACGTCCGCCTGGCCAAGCTCCACCGAGACGAGAAACCCGAGTGGTGTCTCAACACCGACGGACACATCCGCTCGGTCATCATGGGCCGCTCGGTCACCATCCCCGTTATCGACGGCGAGGTGCAGTTGGGTGAATTCGGTCTCGTCTACTTCGCCGACTGGGACCAGATCCGCGCTCGCACGCGCACGGTCATCGTGCAGGTGCAGGGCGAGTAATACTCCCCCGTACGGGAGAAGGCGAAGAACTTCACGGCGTCCTGAATTGTCGTGCGTACGACAGGAAATATCGAGGAGGAAAGAACATGAAGAAACTGACCTGTATCCTGTTGGCAATGGTTCTCGTGCTTGGCCTCGGCGCTGGGGCGACGGCGGAGGGAGCGAAGCGCAAGTTTGGGCTGATGCTCTACTCTGAGGTGGACGAGGCGACGATCTCCATTCGCACCGGCGTGGAGAAGGCCTGCGCCGAAAATGGCGTCGAGCTCGAGACCTACAGCATCGAGATGGACTACACCAAGTGCCCGACCTACCTGCAAATGTTCTTCGACCACGGCTGCGATGCCATCATCGACGTCACCTGGAGCGCCGAGGTCGGCCTCGTCACCTCGCAGACCTGCGCGGCCAAGGGCGTGCCGCTGATTACCTGCGACGTCGGGTACGATGACTACGCGCACCTGGTCGGCGCCAACAACTACAACTCCGGCCGCGTCAACGGCGAGTACGTGGCGGATTGGGTCAAGGAGAACTGGGGCGGCAAGATCGACTACGTGCTGGCCATGTACCTGGTCTCCACCGGCGAAGGCGTCAAGCAGCGCATCACCGGTTGCCTCGACGTGCTGGGTGAGAACGGCCTCATGCCCGCGGACGACCATGTGGTCTGGTTCGACGGTGCCAGCACCGAGCTGTGCTACGGCTATGTGATGAACTGGCTGCAGGCCAATCCGCAGGCCAAAAACGTCTACATCATCAACAACAACGACTCGGGCGCGCTCGGCTCCTACAACGCCTGCGTGGCGATGGGGCGCGAGGCCGACTGCATAATCACCTCCTACAACTGCGATTCCTTCGCGCTCGAGCACTTCGCCACCGTCGAGAACTCCTGCTGGAAGGCCAGCTGCAATTTCAACCTCAAGGGCTACGGCGACATCGCGGTGCCGGCGCTGCTGGACATCCTGAATGCCGGCGTCGACAACCAGCCGCATGAACTCAACACCCAGACCTTCATGGTCGATCGCGCGAACGTGGCGGAGCACTATACCGCAAAGTAATTAACCCGCGCATCACGGCTCCCGTCCCCCGGCCATGTGCCGGGGGACGGGCATCGGAAAGGGATGATCCAGGATGCATACGGACGGGCAGGTCCTCGCGATGCGAGGCATCAGCAAATCCTTTCCCGGCGTCAAGGCGCTGCAAAACGTCGATTTGGAGCTTCACAAGGGCGAGGTGCTGGCGCTGCTCGGCGAAAATGGCGCCGGCAAGTCCACCTTGATTAAGATCCTCTCGGGCGACTATTTGGCCGATCAGGGCGAGATCGTCATCGAGGGTAAGGCGGTCGCGAAAAACGATCCGCACACGGCGATCTCGCTGGGCGTCGGCGTCATCTATCAGGAACTCAACAACGCGGACCCGCTGTCGATCGCCGAGAACATCTACATGGGCAATCTGCCGCTGAACAGGGCCCGGCAGATCGACTACCGACGGCTTGCGCGCGACACGCGGGCGATGCTCGACCGCGTGGGCCTGTTCGGCGAGGACCCCTTCGCCCCGCTGGGCAGCCTCTCCATCGCAAAAAAGCAGATGGTGGAGATCGCCAAGGCGATGTCGCACAACGTGAAGATTCTGGTGATGGACGAACCCACGGCCTCGCTGAACGACGAGGAGATCGGCATCCTGTTCGGCCTCGTGCGCAAGATGTCCGAGGCGGGCATCGCCATCATCTACATTTCCCACAGGCTGGACGAGGTATTTGAGATTTCAGACAACATCGTCGTCATGCGCGACGGTCGGCGCGTGGCGAAGCTTACGACGAGTGAGACAAACAAAAACGAGTTGATCGCGCACATGGTCGGCCGCGAGATCACCGACATGTACCCCCGGCGCACCGGCGAGCACATCGGAAAGACACTGCTCGAGGTTACGAACCTCTCAAGCGCCTACATCAAGAACGTCAGCTTCGACGTGCACGCGGGCGAGATCGTCGGCCTGTTTGGGCTGATGGGTTCGGGGCGCACCGAGGTTGTGGAGATGATCGTCGGCGACCGCCGCAAGCGCTCCGGCACAATCAAGTTCGACGGCCGCCCGGTCGATATCAAGTCGCCGCAGGACGCCAAACGCCTCGGCATCGGCTACCTGCCCTCTGATCGCAAGGCCTCGGGCCTGTTCCTGATCCATTCGGTCGGCGATAACATTACGCTGAACGTGCTGGACCGCATCTTGAGCCGGCTGCGCCTGGTCAGCGCCCCGAAGAGCCGCCGGCTGGGCATGAAGTGGATGGAGCGGCTGCGCGTTAAGGCCCCGGGCGTGGACACCTTGGCCCAGGCGCTCTCCGGCGGCAACCAGCAGAAGGTCGTCATCGCCAAGTGGCTCGCGGCGGAGCCCAGATTGCTGATCCTCAACGACCCCACCCGCGGCATCGACGTCGGCGCCAAGACCGAGATCTACAACCTGATGAACGAGCTGTCCCGGCAGGGGCTGGCGATCATCATGGTCTCTTCGGAGCTGCCGGAGATCATGGCGATGTCCGACAGGATCTTCGTGCTGCACGAGGGCCTCTACAAGGGCATGGTGTCCCGCGAAGAATTCACCCAGGAAACGCTGCTGGAAACCGCGATAGGAGGTTAAGCGATGGACACGACCGGCAAGACACAGGAAGGCGACTTCAAGCGTGGCTTGAAGAATTTTATCAAAAGCTACGAGTTCAGCCTGATGATCGCGATGATCGTCATCTTCATCATCATGTCTTCCCTCTCCCCGTACTTCTTTACGCTCAGCAACTTCATGAACATCGGCCTCACCTCGGCGGTCTCCGGCGCGATGGCCGCCGGTCTCACGGTCTACATGCTGATGGGCGCGCTGGAGTTGTCGCAATACGCGGTGTCGGCGCTGTGCTCGACGATACTGGGCATCATGTGCGTCCACTGGGGCTGGCCGGCGTGGCTGAGCATCGCGGGGGCGCTGGGCGTGGGCCTTTTGTGCGGCGCGATCAACGCGGTGCTGCTGACCTTCGGGCGCGTGCCGCCGATTATCGTCACGCTGGGCACGATGAGCATCTTCCGCGGCGTCGCCTACATGCTGACAAACGCCAAGAACATCGTGCTGATGACCGCTCCGGACGCCCATGTGTTCAAGTTCATCGGCCAGACCAGACTCTTCGGATTCTTGCCCGTGCCGCTGCTGGTCATGCTGCTGGTCTTCGCCCTGTGCGGCTTCGTGCTCAAGAAGACGAAGTACGGCCGGCAGGTCTATGCGGTGGGCGCGAACCCGCGCGCGGCGCATCTGTGCGGCATCAACGTGCGCAAGACGCGCTTCATCGGCCTGCTGTTCGCGTCGGTCGCCTCCAGCATCGGCGGCATACTATCGGCCAGCATCGTCATGACCTCGATGCCGGCGGCCGGCGTCGGCAGCGAGATCGACATCACCACCTCGGTGCTGATCGGCGGCCTGGCGCTGGGCGGCGGGCGCGGCTCGATCGTCGGCGTGTTCCTCGGCATGCTGATCCTGATGACCATCAACAACGGCATGACGCTTTTGTCCCTCTCCTCCTACTACCAGATGGCGGTGCGCGGCGCTGTGCTGCTGCTGGCGGTGATGGTGGATACGCTGCGCGGCGGCGGATTCCAGTACAACAAGTGACATGAAGTGCGTCCATGAGTTTGGGCTGCGCGAGGGCGCGCAGCAGGAATACCGGCGGCGGCACGACGCGCTGTGGCCCGAGATGCGCGCCATGATGCTGCGCGCGGGGCTCAAGAACTACTCGATCTGGAACGTGGGCACGCGCCTGATCGAATACTACGAATGCGCCGACCCCGAGGCGGCCGCGCGGGTGATCCGTGCCGACCCGGTCAAGGCGCGCTGGGACGCCTACATGGCCGACATCCTCGTCTACGGCGAGGGCGGGGCGGCGAAGCTTCAATGCATGTTCGATTTCAACAGCACGGAAAGGAATGACTGACATGGAAGAGAAGCACCTTTTGAAACTGCAGTGCGCAGGCGCGACGTTCTCCAACATGTGCGACCGATTCGTGGACAAGGGCTACAAGAGCGACCTGCCCGAGCGCACGTTCGAGCAGCAGCTTGAGATCTTCGCCAAGGTCGGCGGCATGAGCGCCGTGGGCTACGGCTTCTACGACGACCCGGTCGATCCCATCCGCTACCGCGACCTGCTGCGCCAGTACGGCTTCCGCGTGGGTTCGGTCGGCCCCGACAACTACACCAAGGCCCGCTGGAAGTACGGCACCTTCGCCGCGCGCGACCCCAAGACCCGCCGCGAGATCGTGCGCTACGGCAAGGACTGCATGGACTGGGCCGCCGCCGCAAACGCCGTGGACATCATGTTCTGGATGGCGCACGACGGCTACGATTATCCGTTCCAGGACCGCTACGAAGTGCACTGGAACTACATGCTCGAGTGCATCGGCGAGGTCGCCGCGCACCGCTCCGACGTCAAGGTTACCCTCGAGTACAAGAACTACGAGCCGCTGACCCACCAGTACGCCTCCGACATCGGCAAGGTGCTGCTGATGTGCGAGAAGATCGGCCTGGGTAACCTGGGCGTCATCGTCGACTACGGCCACGCGCTGTTCGGACGCGAGAACCCGGCGGAGAGCGTGGCGCTGGCCAACATGTACAATCGCCTCTCGATGATCCATCTGAACGACAACTTCGGCCGCTTCGACGACGACCTGATCTTCGGCACCGTCAGTTTCTGGCAGGCGTTGGAGTTTTTCTGGAAGCTGGACGAGATCGGCTATGACGGCTGGTTCATCATGGACAACTGGCCGGCCCGCATGGACGGCGTGGAAGCGACCACCGAGTTCGTGCAGATGGCCAACGCCATCATGCGCCTGGCGCGGACGCTGCCGAAGGACGAGCTCCACGCGCTGCAGGCGCAGGACGGGAACACGCCGAAGATCTATAAACTGCTCCGGGAATACGTGCTCAAGTGAGCCTGCGAGGGGGAGGACGGATTTTGGACCCGAGGATACATCTGGGCATTGACAACTGCTTCGCGATCAAGCGCTGGACGACGCCGATGGAGTGGGGACGCGCGGTCAAGGAGCTGGGGATGCAATACGTCGAGGCCGTGCCGGACCTCGAGTGCGAGCCGCTGCTGACGCCGGACGGCTACCGCCGCGACTGGGTGCGCGAGGTCAACGCCATGCGGGAAGCGCTGGGCGTACAGGTGGTGATGTTCTATTCCAACGACTCCACCTACGACACCATCGGCTTCTCCCATCCGGACGCGCGCGTGCGCCGACACCTCGTCGAGCGCTGGTTTGGCAATTTTATCGAGATGGCCGCCGCCATCGGTTCGGATATCGGATACTATGTGCAGGCGACGAGCGAATCCATGCTCTATTGCCCCGAAGGCCGGCGCGAGGCGCGCTCGCGCTCGCGCGAGTGCATGGTGGCGGTCAACCGCATGGCGGCCGCCGCGGGCATAAAGCGTGTGGCCCTCGAGCAGATGTACACGCCGCATCAGCCGCCCTTCGCCATCGAGGACATGCGCGAGTTGATCCTCGGCGTCACTGCCGATTCCGGCGCGCCGTTTTACCTGACCGAGGACGTGGGACACCACTGCCCCTTCTACCTGCGCCCGGACGATCAGCAACTGCAGGCGGCCTGCGCGCGGTATGTGCGGGACGGCTTTGTCGAGCCCTGGCTCGGCAGCCGCGAGGCGTATGACATCTTCACGCGCGGGGCCGGCAAGGGCCATTTGACGGCGGAGGAACTTTTGCGCCTGGCGGCGGAGTTCGACCGCAACAAAGACCAGTTCAATGCGCCCGGGGACACCGACTGCTACGAATGGCTGTGCCAGCTCGGGGCCTGGTCTCCGGTCATCCACCTGCAGCAGACCGACGGGCGGCACTCCTCACATGCGCCGTTCCTGCCGGAGCACAACGCGAAGGGCAAGATCCATCCGCTGAAAATCCTGCAAGCGCTCTCCGACTGCTACGCGCGGGAGCCTCTTTACGGCATGCCGCCCCGCTGCGAGGACATCTACCTGATCCAGGAGCTGTACCTGAGCACCAAGGACATCGGCTATCAGGGGCTGCACAAGCTGCGCACGAGCACCGAGTACCTCCGGCAATTCATCCCCCGCGACGGTATGCGGCTGAGCGAGCTGCTGGCGCTGAACTCAGGCGCGCAGCCGGAGGGGCAGCCATGAAGCCGCGCGCGGTGCTGGCGCTGGACATCGGCGCGGGCAGCGGTCGGGGCATCCTCGGCTACCGGGCGTCGGACGGCGGGCTCGAACGCGTGGAGGAGGTCCACCGCTTTGAGAACGGCTTCGTCCGCCTGAACGGCGGCCTCTACTGGGACTACGTGCGCATCTACCGCGGCGCGTTGGACTGCCTGCGCGCCTGCCGGGCGCGCGGCGTGGAACTGGACTCGATCGGCGTCGACGCCTGGTCTCAGGACTACGCCTACATCGGCGCGGGCGGCGAGGTGTTGGGTCTGCCGCGCTGCTACCGCGACCCGGTGAACGAAGCGCATGCGCGCGACTTCGAGCGCGATTTCAGGCTGGGCCCGCTCGACCACGCGCGCTCAAGCGGCGCGGGGTTCATCTCCATCTCCACATTGCGCCAGCTCTGGTACGACCGCACGCACCGCAAGGACCTGTTCAAGGCGGCGCGCAGGTATCTCTACATTCCATATCTGCTGGTGTATTTGCTGACGGGCGTCGCCGGCTACGACGATTCGCTGCCGGCCATCGGCGAGCAGTGCGACGCGCGGACGCTGCGCTATTCCGACGAGACGGCGCGGGTGCTGGGCGTGCTGGACAAGACGCCGCCCCGCCTTCAGTGGGGGACCCTCGTCGGCCGCACGAACGACACGGTGCTTCAGGAGACCGACTATGACGCCGTGCCCATGGCCTGCGTGGACGGGCACGACACCGCAAGCGCCGTATCGGCCATCCCGGACGACGGCAGCTTTCTGTGGGTCTCCAGCGGCAGCTACAACATGTTCGGCGCGGTGCTCGAGCAGCCGGCGCTGAACGACGAGCTGCTGTCGCTCGGCTTTGTCAACACGCGGCTGGGCGACGGGCGCGTATGCCTGATGGGCGGCGGCGCGGGCATGCACTTCATACAGCAGTGCATGCGCCGGTGGCGCGAGGAAGGCCGCGAAATCACCTACCCGCAGCTGACCGGCTACGCGCTGGCCCACCGCACGGCGCGGCGTTTCGACTTTGCGGACGTGCCGGGCGCGGCGGCGGACATGCCTGCGGCGCTGAACGCCGCCATCGAGCGCGCGGGGCACGCGCCGGCCCATTCGCCGCACGCGCTCTACGAGGCCTTCGCCAACAGCCTCGCCCAACTGACCGCCGAGGGGCTGACGCGGCTGGAGGGCCTGCTGAATCGGAAATTTCCGCGCGTCTACGTGGTCAGCGGCGGCGCGCAGGCGAACGCCGTCAACCAGCGGCTGGCGGAGGCGCTGGCGCGGCCGTTGCTGGCAGGGTTGCCGGAGGCCGCCACCATGGGCAACATCCGCGCGCAGCTCACCGCGCTGGGCGCGGGCCTTGCAAAGACTTCGATAGAAATGCGGAGGTTTGGCCTATGAGCTTCAAGATCATAGACGCACACATGCACTTGGGCGCAAGCCCCGACTACCTTGCCGTCGACCAAAGCCTGGGCACGCTGCTCAAGGTGATGGATCGCCTGGATATCGAGCGCGCGATCAGCGCGCACAGCCTCTCGCTGCGGGACCGGTACGAGGAGGGTATCGCCCTCGACCGCCAGGCGCATGAGGCGTCGGGCGGCCGGATATTCAGCTTCATTTGCTACGGACCGCATCACCCGCAACCGGCGTTGGACGCCATACGCGCGCACCGGGCGGAGCGCGTGTTCCGCGGCATCAAGCTGCATCCCTCCGGCGCGTTTGTCGATGCCGACAGCGAGCTGTACCGGCCGGCCTGGGAGATCGCCCGCGAGCTGAAGCTGCCGATCCTCTCCCACACCTGGAACGTCTCCAGCTACCACCCGAGCCAAAAAAGCGCCTGGGCGGGCAAGTTCGAGAAGTACGCCGCCGAATACCCGGACGTGACGTTCGTGTTCGGCCATTCCGGCGGGCGCTACGACGGCATCGTAGAGGCCGTGCGCATCGGCCGCGCGCATAAGAACTGCTACTTCGACATCGCCGGGGACATCTGGGACAATGGCATGCTGGAATACCTGATCGACAATCTCGGCGCGGAGCGGGTTCTGTACGGCTCCGACTGCTACATGATCGAGCAGCGGCCGATGCTGGGCGTGGTGCTCGGCTCGTCCATTTCGGACGCGGACAAGGAGAAGATCCTGCGCCACAACGCACTGAAGGTGTACTTCGCGGACATCGGCTAGAAGGAGGGACGATATGAGCATGATCGGGCAGAGGGCCGCCGAATACAGGCGTGGGCTCTCGGAGTTTGACATATTCGACATTGCGATGTGGTGGGCGCCCGCGCGCGTGGATGGCTTCGTCCGCTTTGAGCGCTGGGAGGAGCAAGTGGAGGCCTGCACGCGCTATGGCATCGGCGGCGGCCTCGTCACCGCGCAGACGGCGATGGACGTCGATCCGTACATCGGTAACGCCGAGCTGCCCCCGCTGCTCAAGGGGCATGACAGCTTCTACGGCTGCGCCGTGGTCACGCCGGATATGTTCTTCGATAGGGACAAGGGTCGGCAGTATCTGCGCGATTTGCGCGACCAGCGCGTCGTCGCCGCGCGCATGTACCCCGGGCGCTACCGCCACTCGACGGGGGAGTACGCCATCGGCAGGATGTGCGAAGTGCTGGAGGAGTTGGGCTTTCCGCTGCTCATCTGGCACATCGACACCGGCTGGGATGCCGTCGATCGCATCTGCGAGCGGCATCCGGGCCTGAACGTGGTGCTCGAGAGCATGGACAGGAAGCTGCTCTACCACGCGCGGGATTACATGTCTCTGCTCGCCAAGCACAAGAACTTCTACATCGAGACGCACAACCTGGTGCTGTTCAACGAGTACGAGGTGCTCGATGCCGCCGTCGGCAGCAGCAACCTGCTGTACGGTTCCTATACCCCGTACATGACGCCGGACTTCTCGCTCTACCCGGTCTACGCCGCCGACCTGCCGCGCGAGCGCAAGCGGCGCATATTCGCCGGCAACGCCAAGGATTTGCTGAAGCTAGGTAATCGCTGATTAAAGCGCGCGTGCGGTGGCGAGTTGAATTTTCGTCAGATCGTGCTCGCAAAAGACGAAGGCGTAGCAGCGCTACGTCGAGGATTTTGCGGGCGCGAGATGGCGAAAAGGCAGCCGCCATCGCGCGTGGGATTTGATCAGCGCTTACCTAGGTCAGGTCAGCGCAAGCGCGTGATACGGCGCGCCATCGAGCGTTTTCCAGGTGAAGCCCGCATCGTCCAGCACCATGTAGCCATGCGGGGTGTCTTGCTTGGGCAGCGATACCGAGCCGGGGTTCAGGTACCATATGCCGGCGCGCTCATCCCAGGTGGGGACATGGGTGTGACCGGATATCAACGCATCGCCGGGGCGGAGCTGCGGCGGGTTGTCGGGGCCGAACAGGTGGCCGTGGGTCAGGAAGATCTCGCGGCCCGCATGGTAGACCAGCGCGTAGTCGGCCATGATCGGGAAGTCCAGCACCATCTGGTCGACTTCGCTGTCGCAGTTGCCGCGCACGGCGAGCAACCGCCCCGCGAGAAGGTTCAGCCGTTCAAACACCTTTCTCGGATCGTAGCCTTCCGGCAGGTCGTTACGCGGCCCGTGGTATAAAAGGTCGCCCAGCAGGATCAGCCGCTCGGGCGCTTCCCGCTCGAACGCGCCGATCAGTTTGGCGCTATGGGTGTCAGAGCCGTGCAGGTCGGACGCGATCATCAGCTTCATAAATGCTCGTCTTCCCCGTGCAGAATCTGCGCGCCGCCTTCGGTGAACGCGCGCACAATCTCGCGCGCCTCGTCCGCCTGCGCGCTCGCCGCGTAAATTTCCTCGCCCAGCACGCTGAATCCGGCCAGCACCGGCAGCGGGTCGAGGCCGTGTTTGGGCCGCCTGATGCTTGGGATGTCCGCCTGCCGGAGCAGATCCTCGATGATCGCGGCGTCCACCGGGGTATACACCGTCGTCACCAGTTCCGCGCCCTCGATCGGGGGCTTTTTCGGCGTGAACATGCGCGCCGCCTCCCTTCCTCTCTGTCCTATCATGATTATACCCCAAGCGCCGCCCGTTGAAAAGAGCAATTATCAATATGAGCTATAAAATTGAATATAGGTGGTATCGATATTTCATAATGCACTTGAGGTGAGCATTTATGAACCTGCGCTTGCGCGATCTGCGGGAGGACGGAGACAAGACGCAGATGGAGTTGGCAGCCTATCTACATGTGCGTCAAAGCACTTATTCGGGTTACGAATCGGGCAAATGCGCCCTTTCACTGGCGGCGGCCGACAAGCTGGCCGATTACTACGGCACCAGCGTCGATTATTTGATCGGCCGCACCGACGAACGGACGCCCTATCCGGGCAGCCGCCGCCCGAAGCTGTGAGCGCGCGCGAGGGGCTGCGCGCTTGGTTCGAGGGCGCGCTCGGGCTGCTGTATCCGCCGCAGGCCAACTGCCTGGGCTGCGACAGCGCGCTGGGCGCGGAGGACGGCTTTTTGTGCGGCGAGTGCGCGCACCTGCTTATGCCGGTGGCGCGTATGTCCGCCGAGCGCTGCCCGCGCTGCGGCCGGCCCACGGGCGGCGGGAAGCGCTGCGCGCTGTGCGGGGCTTGGCCGCCCGACGGACTGTCGTTTGCGCGCTACACGCATTTCTACGCCCGGCCCGTGCGGCGCATGATCGCGCACATGAAGTACGGCGGCGTCTACCGCCTGGTCGACTGGATGGGCGTGCAGCTGGCCAACGCCGTGATCGCCGAGAACTTCCCCCCGTTCGACCTGCTGGTGCCGGTGCCCATGCACCGGGCGCGGCTGCTCGCGCGCGGGTTCAACCACGCGGCGCTCTTGGCGCGCGCGCTGTCGGCGCAGTTGCGCGTGCCGGTGGACGAGGCTTGCCTCGCGCGCGTCAGGCGCACCCGCCAGCAGGCGCGCCTGGCGACGAACCGGCGCGGACACAACCTGAAAGGCGCGTTCCGCGCAACCGGCGCGGTCTTGGGCAAGCGGGTGCTGCTGGTGGACGACGTGCTGACCACCGGCGAGACAGCCAATTGCTCGGCCGAGGCGCTTAGACAGGCAGGCGCGCTGGATGTCATGCTGATCGCGCTGGCCGGTCCGCATGGGCATTTGTGAAGAAATGCCTCATTGCCACATAAAAAGAGTAAAACCCCAGTTAAAAAACACTTGCGCGAATCATGCCTATGCGCTATAATAAGCGGTGGTTGCCATTGTTCAGGTCTGTGGTTGAAAGTCGATGCCAGTCGCAGGCAAAACGACCCACATAAACCGGCCAAAGCGCCGGCGAGCATGGTGCGGCTTAGACGTCAGTCCGGCCGGCGGTCATTTTCGGCCGCCGAGAGGGTTCGTAGTGGGGGGCTTCGGCCTAGGAGCGAGCACCCCGGCCGGCGGGTGTGGGGGCAAAGACCAGGTCAGCTGAACAGGCGCAACCAGGCAGCCAAGGGACCCAACTATCAATACAGGGGGAAATTCCGATGTTCGATGACAAGACGCTGGTTTGCAGGGATTGTGGCAGTGAGTTCGTGTTCACCTCGGGCGAGCAGGCGTTCTACGCGGAGAAGGGTTTCCAGAACGAACCCACCCGCTGCAAGGGCTGCCGCGACAGCCGCAAGGCGAACCGCTCGAGCGGCGAGGCGCGCGAGATGTTCGACACCGTGTGTGCCGACTGTGGCAAGCCCACGCGCGTGCCCTTCATTCCCAAGAACGACCGACCCATCTACTGCAGCGAGTGTTTTGCCGCCAAGAGGCAATAAATCGGCCTGACAGATCAGATGAGGACGGGGCTGTCGCGCTTTCGGGCGCGGCGGCCTCGTTTCATATGTACGGGTCTATGGCGGCGCATCCGCGCCCGACGCGCCGGATGGCGGCCTTGGCATCCCGACCGCCCGCGATGGCGCGCGGCGCGGCTCAACCGGGAAGCCTGTCGCCAAGGCAGATTGCAGGCGCCAAAGAGGCCGTCTGCGGCCGCCTCAGTATTCCAGCCGCCTTGCCCACTTAAGCGCTTCGAGGGTAAGCTCCATGAACCGCTTTACGCCGATGCTCCCCGCGGGGCTTTGCTCGTCCAACTCCCCCCATCTTCCCTGTTCGCTTGCGATAACGCAGTCCAATACCCTGCGGTATTCGTTATCCTCCGCAAGCAGCGCCCGCTTGGTTTTGTCCGATATCGGGAGCCCCTTGAGTATCGCTTTCATAGGCTTGTTCAACAAGACATCGATGAAAGAAAACATGCCGGTAAAAAAGTACTCCGATCGGTGGTCCGCGTCGCCGAGTTCCTCAACCAGCAACTCCATCAACTTCGCCCGGGCCAGCGAAACCTTAATCATTTCGGCGTTTTCGACGTTCTTCAGGCCCTTGAGCATCATGATTGAGAACCAACGGCGCAGGTCCTCGACGCCCAGGTACATCAGCGCGTGCCAGATTGTCTTGATCCTGTAGACCGGCCCGTAATAGACGGAGTTCACGAGTTGGAGCAATTTGTAGGAAAGACCGAGATCGTGTTCGACATGCGCCGCGATCGCATTGAGATCCGGTTCCTCCGCATTGAGTTCTTTTATTATTTGAATAAGGTCGGTGTTGAGGCTGCCGATCTCCTTTGCGTTCATGATCGCGGGCTTGCTGAAAAAGTACCCCTGAAAGAGGCTATACCCCAAATCGGCGGCAATCCTGTATTCTTCTCTGGTTTCGATCTTTTCGGCCAGGAACGTCTTGGCGGCGCCGAATTGTTTTAGCAAAGTGCGCTGTTCCGGGATGCTGACGGCCGGGAATTCCACCTTGACGATGTCCGTATGCTCCAGAAGAACAAAGTTGTTCTCGTCCGGGACAAAATCGTCCAGCGCCACCTTGTACCCCTTGGCCCTGAGGCTCTTGCAGGCCTCGACCGTAGCCTGTGTTACTTCGCCACGTTCGACCACCTCGAGCACGACATTTTCGCAGGGCAGGAGATACGGGATCTCGCTGCCGATAAGGCCTTTTGAAAAATTGATGAAAGCCAGCGCGCCATCAGTCAGGTCATTGAGCCCCATCACCAGGAAGGAGTTGTAGATCAATTCCGCCGTGGCCACGTCGTCGTCCATTCCGGAAAAACTGTTCATCCTGTCCCGGCGATACAGAAGCTCGTACCCATATACCTTCATATACCGGTCGAAGATCGGCTGCCGCGCCACATAGATGTCCATTTTCAGGCCCTCCTTATCCTGTGAATACGCCGACGTCCGACTTTATCCCTCCATGCAACATCGATTTATCGCCCGAACCATCGCAGCAAACGCCTTGGCCCAATGGGCTTCAACGCGCATACTGCCCGACTGCCGCCGGCAACAAACCGCGCCGGTATTGTTAAATGATATATCGATCCGAGTTTCGCCTTTTTTAGACCGATGCTTCCCGTAAAATAAGCCGGCCGAGCTCAGAGCGCGGGAATGGTTGAGATTGGCATGACATAACCAGAGGCGGCCGGCATCGGCGCGACAAATGCGCATCCGCGATGACGACCGCCACAAGCGTGAGCGAGGATATGAATAACTTTTTCATGGACCGAATCGCTTCATTGACGGCAACTCACCGGAGTGCCGGTTAACCATGCGGGTAGGATCCCATTGAGGACCGTCCGGAATCAGTCCCGGCTGCGGCGATTGCCCGACAGCACCAGCAGGCGCACCAGCTGCAAAATCGCGCTCAGCGCCGAGGCCACGTAGGTCAGCGCGGCGGCGTTGAGCACCTTCCGCGCGCCGACCAGCTCCTCCCCGTCCAGGTACCCGCCGCCCTCGAGCGCCGCCAGCGCGCGGCTGCTGGCGTTGAACTCCACCGGCAGCGTCACCAGCGTGAACACCACCGTCAGCGCGAACAGTGCGATTCCCGCCAAGATGAGCGGGTCCCAGCTGAACACCAGCCCCAGCAGGAACAGCGGCCAGCTCAGGTTGGAGCCGATCCCCACGACCGGCACGATCGCGCTGCGCAGCCCCAGCGGCGCGTAGCCCTCGCCGTGCTGCAGCGCGTGGCCGCACTCATGCGCCGCCACGCCCAGCGCCGCGATCGAACTCGAAGCGTATACTTCGTCCGACAGCCTGAGCACCTGTTCGCGCGGGTCGTAGTGGTCGGTCAGCCGGCCCCGCACCAACTCCACCCGCGTCGAGCCCAGCCCCGCCCGATCCAGCATCCGCCGCGCCACCTCCGCGCCCGTCAACCCCGAGCGCGAGCGCACCTGCGCATACTTCCTGAACGCGCCGCTCACCTTGAATTGCGCCAACATCGCCAACAACAGCCCCGGCAGAACAATCAGCATCGTCCAATCCATATACGGATAAACCATGCCGCCACCTCCCTTGTGAGATACGTTCAGATAAGTATAATATACCCCGGTCGGCAAATCAATAACCGCTCGGCGATTCAACGGAAATATCAGAAATGCGCCACGTTCCCTGCGGGCCGCCCATCGCCACCGCCTGGGTTTGCAGCGCGCAGACCCACGCGCATTGCGCGTGCGCCATCCGCACCAGCCCCACCGCCGCGCGCGCGCCCGGCGCGGCGTAGCGCAGCTTGACCGCCCCCAGCGTCCCTTCCTGCGTCAGCTCCGCCATCAGCGCCGGCAGCCGCTGCGCCAGCGCGGGCGTCAGGTAACCCCGCGCCTCCTCCTCAAGCCCCAGGAACCAGGCCTCGAGCGCCGCCAGCGCCGCGTCCTCGCTCGTCTGCGGCCAGCGCGGCGCGCCCTCGTCCCATAGGATTTCGCTGTGCGTCAAGCGCCAATCGCCGCCCGTCGCCTCGAACACGCTGAGCCGCGCGTGGCCCACCACGTCGTCAAGCGTCTCCACCAGCCGCACCGTGCCGTCGTCCATCTGCACCGCGTTGGGATCGGCCGCCGTGCCCCGTGTTTCGGGCTCTGCGGCTGCGATCGGCTCGGGGGTCAGTTCGATCTCGACCACCCCGCCCGGCCACAGCACCGCCGCCAGCCCCGGCTCCTCGCTGACCGAGCCCGGCATCACCCGCCCGCCCGACAGCGTCAGCCGGCGCGCAAGCGGCAGGTAGCCGTTCACCAGCGGGCGGTGCTCCACGTAGACCGCGCCGCGCGGCGCGACCGGCACCACCGCCTCCGCGCCGGTCGCGCCGGCCTCCCCGCTCGTCTCCCCCACCGGCCTGCCGTTTACGTAGATCAGCCCCTTAACCTTCGACGCAAGCATCAGCACCGGCTGCACAAAAGCACCCCCCGCCACGTTGGTCTTGAAGGGTATGCGGGGAGCCGGGGCGCTATGCCTGCCGGGTATCTACATACCTCGCCCGCTCCCCGCCGATCAGCTTGGGACGGGTGCGCGCCGCCAGCACGGGGGCCGCGCCTATGCGATCGACGCTCAGCCGCACCGGCACCGCGACCGGGCGCAGGTGCATGCCGATCAGCGTGCCGCCGATGTCGAGCCCGGCGTCGGCGCGGATCGATTCCACCACCACCGCGTCTGTAAGCATACGGTAGGCCGCGCTGGCGAGCGAACCGCCGGCCTTGGGCTGCGGCACCACCCAGACCGTCTCGAGGCCCAGACGCTCGGCGACGGGCCGCCTAACCACCAGCGCGCGGTTGAGATGCTCGCAGCACTGGAACGCCGGGTCCACCCCGCGCGATGCGCATGCCTCGATCACCGCGCGCGCCACCGCCTCGCCCACCTCGGGCGAGGACGCCTGTCCGATCAGCCCGCCCGTGATCTCGCTCGACGAGCAGCCGACCGCCAGCAACCGCACCGGGTAGAAGCCCGGCCGATTCTCATCGAGCAGCGCGCACACCAGCTGCGTCACCCGCTCGAATACCGTTTGAAGCTTAATCTCCATGTTCTTCCTCCGCCGCGCGAAACGCGTAGGTCCCGATCGACACCGCCATCGCCAGGTTCAGCGAGTCGATCTTGTCCGATTGGGGAATAAATACCGGCGTACCCAGCTCGGCAAATTGCGCGGGCAGCCCCGTCTGCTCGTTGCCGAACACCAGCGCGTACAGGGCGCGCGCCGCGCGCGCCGCGCTGCCCAGCGGCTGCGCGCCGGTAAGCATGAAGGGATAGAGCGCGTGGGCCGCATGGCGCGCGCGGTAGGCCTCAAACGAATCGAACACGGCCACGTTCATCTGGAAAATGGCGCCCATCGACGCGCGGATCACGCGCGGGTCGAACACGTCGGCGCACGGGCGGATCAGCGCCACATCCTCAAACCCGAAGCCCAGGCAGGCCCTAAGCGCCGTGCCCAGGTTGCCGAAGTCTGAAATCTGGCACAGCACCACATGCGGACGGTCGGCCCGAAGCGCATCTTCGTACTTATCGAACACCAGCGCGGCGTAGCAGTTGTCCTTGCGCGCCTCCCGCCGAATCACGCGCTCGGCCTCCTCCTCGCGGATGCCGAGCAGGCGGCAGCGCTCGCTCAGCTTAAGCACGCCTTCGTTGCGCGCCCCGTCCGGGTGCGTGAGCAGCCGCACAACCGTTTCCGGGCGCGCGTTAAGCAGATGGAGCGCCGGGAACACGCCCAGCGCGTAGCTGTAGGAAAGTTTCCTGTCGTACGGTTCGAGCTTTGGCACGATGATCCCTCCGGGTTGTATCGGCGCAAATCGCTTTTTCAAGTATATTCTATCCCAACGCGCGCGCAAATGCAACCGCCTGCGATCGTCACCTCTTGTTCGAATAAGGCATAAGACACAATGCGGGGACCGCTTACGCTCTCGCCGGGGATTTCCGGGCCGAGGCCTCCATCAGCCGGATTGCGCCCGGAATCTCCCGCGGAAAATTCAGCAATCCGGTTCCGCAGCCCCCCTCACGCGCATCCGGCTGCGGCCGGATGCGCGTGACCCTAACAGGAATGTGCTTGACCGGTTCCGGCAGGCACTATATAATGCCAATCACCGTTTTTAATTTGTCTATATGAGAACGGAGGAGTCACATGGGCGTAAAGGTGTGCAAGTTTGGCGGGTCCTCACTGGCGGACGCCGGCCAGTTCCAAAAGGTAAGGGCTATCCTGCTGTCGGATCCATCGCGCCGCTACGTCGTGCCGTCGGCGCCGGGCAAGCGCGGAGCGGACGACGAAAAAATCACCGATATGCTCTACCGGTGCTACCAGCTGGCGCGGCGCGGGGAGTCCTACGCCGAGGTGTACGCGAAGATCAAGGCGCGCTACATAGGCATCGTGCAATCGCTCGGCCTGGCGCTCGACATCGAGCCGCTGCTCGACGAGACCGACCGCCAATTGGCCGACGCCTCGCCTGATTTCGCGGCCAGCCGCGGCGAGTACTTCTCGGGGCTGGTGCTGGCGAGCTACCTGGGCTGGGACTTCGTCGATCCCAAGGACATGCTCAAGTTCGACCGCCAGGGGGCTTACGCGGCCGAGTGGAGCAACGAACTGGCGGCCGAGGAGCTCAAAAAGCACGCGTATGCGGTCGTGCCCGGCTTCTACGGCTCTCTGCCGGGCGGCGAGGTGCGCACCTTCTCGCGCGGCGGCTCGGACATCACGGGCGCGGTGATCGCGCGCGCCGTGAACGCCGATCTGTACGAGAACTGGACCGACGTGTCGGGCTTTTTGATGGCCGACCCGCGCATCGTGGACAACCCGCATCGGATCGAACAGCTGACCTACCGCGAGCTGCGCGAGCTGTCCTACATGGGCGCGACGGTGCTGCACGAGGACAGCGTGTTCCCGGTGCGCAGGGCGGGCATCCCCATCAACATCCGCAACACCAACGCCCCCGACGATCCGGGCACGCTGATCGTGGTCAATGCCGACGACTGCGGCGCCAACCCCATCACCGGCGTGGCCGGGCACAAAAATTTCACGCTGCTCTCGATTGAAAAGGCTATGATGAACAGCGAGATCGGCTTCGGGCGGCGCGTGCTGCAAGCGCTCGAGGACTTCGGCGTATCGTTCGAGCACCTGCCCACCGGCATCGATACGATGTGCGTCATCATCGCCGACTCCGCGCTCAAGGACCGGCGCGAGCAGCTGATCGAGCACATCGAGGATCTCGTTCACCCCGACAGCATCGAGCTGTCCGGCGGCCTCGCGCTGATCGCCACCGTGGGGCGCGGCATGGTGCGCACGCCCGGCACCGCGGCACGGCTGTTCTCAGCGCTTGCGCGCGAGGGCATCAACGTGCGCATGATCGACCAGGGCTCGAGCGAGCTCAACATCATCGTCGGCGTGGATGTGGCCGAGTTCGAGCACGCGGTCCGCGCGATTTACGACGAATTCGTCGAACGATCCCGTACCTGATCGTCTGATATGACGAATTTATTTCGACCTGGTGAAGAATGTCTGCCAGCCTTGAGTCTTAACACGCGGGTGTACTATCATAGGGGCGTTGACGTCCATTGGGATGGAGGTGGCGAACCATGAAGCCCCGCGTCTACTATGTGAGCACCCGGGAGTCGGCGGCGCAGATCGCGCAGGCGATCGCGCATAGCCTCAAATGCACGCGCGAGCCGCTGATGCCGGCCTACATGCCCGAGAGCGTCTCTCTGATGTTCCTCGGCTGCGAAGGCCACCGCGCCGACAAGGTGACGATGGATTTCATCGCGGCGCTCAGCCCCAACCGCGTGACCAACGCGGCGCTGTTCCACTGCGGCAACGCCGGGCAGGCGCTCGCGCAAATGCGCCGGGCGCTGACCGCGCGGGGCGTCAATGTGCTGGACCTGACGCTGAGCGCGCCGCTCAAGCACCTGTTCGGAGCCGGCCCGCAGGGTGAAGACCTCGAAAGAGCGGCACAGTTCGCGCAGGATTGTATGGCGATGATCGGCTGACGCCGGGACTCGAAATCTTTCCGCCCGGTCGCCCGTTTGCCCGCTTCGCGGGCTTCCGGTCGGCCGGGCGGAAATCTTTCGAGTCCGTTGGGTGACGGGGGAACGGGGCCGCCTGCCTGAATCGCCTGCGGGCAATTCCGGGCGGCAGGCGGGGGAACGAGGGGGACGGGGCCGCCTGCCTCTCGGGCCTGCGGGCCCTCCCGGGCGGCAGGCGGACGGGAAGCGATTGCGAGTCGGTCGGCTGCGGCCTCCCTTGGTCGCAATCGCATTCACGCCCCCGGTACATGCCCGTGGGCGCGTTGTGGCGGGGGCTGCGGCCCCCCGTTCCCCGGGGTGGGGACGCGGGGAACGACGGGATGAAAGAACGGACGGCGAGGCGCTTCGCGCTCGCCAGGTAATCTGAGGTCGCTTGGGCTTGTCGCGCGACTTGCCGTGCGGGCGGCCCTTCCCATTCCCCTCCCAGGAGGGGTGCCCGCAGGCGGGGTGGTGGCCCCCGCAGGGCGTAACCCCGCAGGGCGTACCCCCAAGCCCCCGTACCCGCTTCTCGTGTTCTGCCATCAGGCTCACCACCCCGTCGCTTCGCGCCACCCCTCCGAGGAGGGGAATGGCTACCTTCCTATTCCCCTCCCGGGAGGGGTGCCCGCAGGCGGGGTGGTGGCCCCCGCAGGGCGCTTTCCGGTTCCTGCCCACGGCGTCTTTCCGCCTTATGGGGACAGGGATGGCAAATCGTCCGGCTTTTGGGCCGGGCACTTTTTTACCGGCCAACGCTAACACGACTGCGCTTGACGAATTCATCACAATGCGCCATAATTTGCGGGACAGTGTTTTTGCTTTGGAGGACGCATTTTCATGAAGCGACGGGATGCTTGGATCATCGTGTTGGTGTTGGCGGCGGCGGTGGCATTGTTTGTGGCGGCGCCGCAGGGGCGGGGGATGCTGGCGAAGATGTTCGGCGGCGCTCCGTTGCCTGCGGCGACCGCCCAGCCCACCGCCGAACCCGCGCCGACGCCCGCATCGGAACCCGCGCCGGGGCCGACGCCGGGGCCGACGTTGTCTTCGATGATCCTGTCCCCCACCCCGGCCCCGCGGCCCACGCTGCGCCCGGCCGAGGCCTACGTGCGCATCACCGCGAACGGCCGGGTCGTCGCGCTCTTGCCGCTGATCGAAGATACTACCTACGACGTCCGCCAGCCGGGCGGGCAGGAGAACGTCGTCTCGATCGGCCCGGGCCGCGTATCGATGCACTCGTCCACCTGCGACAACCAGGACTGCGTGCAGCAGGGAGAGGTCACGACGGACAATAAGGACATGCGCATCCTCGGCAACATGGTGATCTGTCTGCCCAACAAGGTGGTGCTGGAGCTGCTCACGCCCGAGGAGGCGCAGGCGGCCTACGAGGACATGGGCGCATGAAGCTAAACACGAAGGGATTGGCGCTGTCGGCGCTGTTGGTCGCGGTGATGATGATCACCGGTTATATCGAGCACATGATCCCTACCGGGGTGCCGGGCATCAAGCTGGGCCTGTCCAACAGCGTGCTGCTGATCGCGCTCTATTGGCTGGGCGTGCCCAACTCCTTCTTGCTGATGGGCGCAAAGGTGCTGCTGTCGGGCGTGACATTCGCGGGCCTGGGTCCCGCCACGCTGTACAGCCTGGCAGGCGGCTTGCTCAGCTTGGTCGGCATGGCGCTGCTGCACCGCGTCAAGGACATCAGCCCCATCGGGGTGGGCGTGGTGGGCGGGGTGCTGCACAACGTGGGCCAGCTGGCCGTGGCCATGGCCATGCTCGGGACCAACCTGCTGCTGCCCATGTCCTACCTGATCGTCGTCGGCGGCATCATGGGCGCGGTCACCGGCTCGGTCGCTCAGCTGCTGATGCGCAGGTTGCCGCCGTCGATGAGGCCGCCGCGCTCCTGATGGGGCGCATGAAATATCGTCTACGCCGATGTGAAATTCGCCGCGGCACATAGGGGGAGGCTCCCCCTATGTGCCGCGGCGAATTTCATTGCGACCTGCAGGCCGACGCGTCGTTGCCCGCAATCGCCCGCGCGATCGCCCACAGCCCATCCTTGACCAGCCGCACGTTGAGGTCGTCGGGCGCCGGTTCGGCCGGCCGCACAGCCGCGGGCTGTTCCGCCAGTTCGAACGGCACGACCTCGATCACCAACACGTTTTGATCCACCACCATATCGAACCGCTCGGCCAGCGCGTCCGCGACCAGCGCGACGGCCTCCGACACGTCGACCCGCTTGCACACCGCGCATGCCCCGCACGACTCGCACGCCTGGCCCGCCGTGGCGCGCGCGGTCGCCGCCCAGGCGCGCAGCCGCACGGCGGCCAGCTTGAGTACCCGCGCCAGCCCTTCGCCCGACAACGCGACCTGACGCCCCAGCGAGGGCATCGCCGCAACCGATTCCGCGGCGCCCAACAGCGCCTGCGCCCAGTCGGCCGCACCGGTCACATCGGTGAGCGGCGAAAGCCTCGCCGGCTGATCGAGCAGCGAGCCGTCCAGCGTAAGCACTCCCCGCTCGCTGCTAAGCGACAGGTCGAATGCGCGCACCTCGCCCATCGTCAGTGACAGCACCGCCAAGCGCGCGTCCGGAAAGCGCGCCGAGCGCACCGTCAGCCGCACCATGCCCGCGACCTCGGAAAGCCAGCGCGACAGCGGCTCGTCAAACGCCGCCTCGGCGGTAAGCTTCAGCCGCACCGTGCACCCGACCGCGCCGGTCGCGCCAGTTGCACTGGTCGCGCCGGTTGCACCGGCCGCTCCGGTCTTTTCGCCCGCGCCAACCCCCGCCATGCCCACCGCCATCAACAGCACCGCCACAAGGCTTGTCCGAATCCATCCGCGCATAAAACGGCCCCCCTCGCATGGATTGGTTATATGCAGGGGGGGCCGGGCGAATTATCGTTCGACGGGAATATCGCCGGGGGTTATTTAAGATGACTTTGGATGCTAGGTAATCGCTGATTAAAGCGCGCGTGCGATGGCGAGTTGAATTTTCGTCAGATCGTGCTCGCAAAATCCTCGACGTAGCGCTGCTACGTCGAGGATTTTGCGGGCGCGAGATGGCGAAAAGGCAGCCGCCATCGCGCGTGGGATTTGATCGGCGCTTACCTAGAGTGCCTTGGTATCAATCTCCGCGCGCAGCTTCCGGACCAAGTCCTCGACCGCCATCACGCCCAGGTCGCCTTCCTTGCGCGAGCGCACCGCGCAAGCGCCCTGCTCGGCCTCCTTGTCGCCCAACACCAGCATATAGGGCGTCTTCTGCATTTGCGCCTCACGGATCTTGAAGCCGATCTTCTCGTTGCGCAAATCCAGTTCCACCCGCATGCCCTCGGCGGTGAGCCGTGCCTCGAGCGCGCGGGCCGCGTCGTCGGCGCGGTTTGTGATCGTCATGATCCTCGCCTGCACCGGGCTCAGCCACAGCGGGAACGCGCCGGCGAAGTGCTCGGTCAGGATGCCGATGAAGCGCTCGATCGAGCCGTAGATCGTGCGGTGCAGCATCACCGGGCGGTGCTTCTCGCCGTCGGGGCCGACGTAGCTCATGTCAAAGCGCTCGGGCATGTTCATGTCGAGCTGGATCGTGCCGCACTGCCAGGTGCGCCCGATCGAGTCTTCGAGGTGGTAGTCGATCTTGGGCCCGTAAAACGCGCCGTCGCCCTCGTTGATCGTGTAAGGCACGCCCAACTCGTCAAGCGCGCCCTTGAGGCCCGCGGTCGCCGCTTCCCACATCTCGTCGGTGCCCATCGAGTTCTCGGGCCGGGTGGACAGCTCCACGCGGTACTTGAACCCGAACAGGTTGTAGACCAGGTCGTCCATCCTGTGCACGCCGATGACCTCGTCTTTAATCATCTCGGGCGTGATGAACAGGTGCGCGTCGTCCTGCGTGAAGCAGCGCACCCGCATCAGCCCGTGCATCGCGCCCGACAGCTCGTGGCGGTGCACGATGCCCAGCTCCCCCATGCGCAGCGGCAGCTCGCGGTAGCTCCAGGTCTTGCGCTTGTAGACCAGGATCCCGCCGGGACAGTTCATGGGCTTCAGGCAATAGGTCTGATCGTCGATCTTGGTCGAGTAGATGTTCTCCTTGTAGTGGTCCCAGTGGCCCGACTCCTCCCACAGGTGCTGGTTCAGCATGATGGGCGTGCGGCACTCCACATAGCCGTGCTCGGCGTGCAGCTCGCGCCAGTACTTCTCCAGCTCGTTTCTGAGCACCATGCCCTTCGGGAAAAAGAACGGGAAGCCCGGGCCCTCGTCGAATATGGCGAACAGGTCGAGCTCGCGCCCAAGCCGCCTGTGGTCGCGCTTCTTGGCCTCCTCCATCCGCCGAAGGTACTCGTCGAGCTCCTCCTTGTCAAAAAAGGCGGTGCCGTAGATGCGCTGCAGCATCTTGTTCTTCTCGTCGCCGCGCCAATAGGCGCCCGCGATGCTCAAGAGTTTGAACGCCTTGACCTTGCCGGTCGAGGGCAGGTGCGGCCCCGCGCACAGGTCGGTGAACTCGCCCTGTCTGTAGAACGAGATCACCGCGTCGCTGGGCAGGTCGCGGATCAGCTCGGCCTTGTAGGGCTGGCCCTGCTGCTCGACGAAGTCGATGGCCTCCCCGCGCGGCAGCTCGAAGCGCTCGAGCCGGTCGTTCTTCTTGACGATCTTCTGCATTTCCTTCTCGACCGCGGCCAGGAAGTCGGGCGTGAACGGCTCTTCCACGTCGAAGTCGTAGTAGAACCCGTTGTCGATCGCCGGGCCGATCGCAAGCTTCGCCTTCGGGTTCAGGCGCAGCACCGCCTGCGCCAGCACGTGGCTGGCGGTGTGCCTGAGCGCGTGCCGCCCCGCCGCGTCCTCAAAGCCCAGGATTTCCAGTTCCTTGCCGCCCGCAATCGGCGCAACCAGCGAGATCACCTCGCCGTCCAGCCGCGCGATCAGCGCCTTCTTCTTCAAATCGCCCTGCATCTCGCCCGCGATGTCCAGCGCGTTCATGCCGTCCCGAAACTCGCGTGCCTCGCCGTTGACCGTAAGCATCATGTGAACCATCCTCCCCAAAAAGAAAATGACCCGCCCCTCGCGAAGGGACGGGTTTGTTTACCCGTGGTTCCACCCAACTGACCGCGTACGCGGCCGCTCTATGCGGGCGATATCGCGCCCACGCGCCACCGATCGGAGGCTGGTCCACGCGCCCCGCCGCCAAGCGCGCTTTCAGCCACGGCGCGCTCTCTCTATCACGGCAATCCGGCCCGATCGTTCCCCGTCATCCCGGTGGATGGATATGGTCAGAGTATAGGCCCGGCTCATGGACGGTGTCAAGTTAATACTCATGGACGATTGAGGCCGCGTCGCCGGCCAAGCGCCGGCAACGCGCAGGGGGCGAAGGATGGCGTGAGCCGCAGTTGATTCCTGCGCAACCGATTCCGCAGGAAAGGCTTTAAAACGGGATCTTCGCATCCCTGGAGAAGGTGGCCGATCGCCTTTGTGTTCATTCCCTGATGGATGCGGAAATGGTTCCGGTCGGCACCCTATCCCCGCGACGGTATAAATCGCGCCTTCCCCCCGCACACTATCGCTACGGGAGGGCGATGTACATGCCGTCGATCTGGGAACAGGAGGTCTCCATCGAGCCGCGCGCGGCGCTCGAAGAAAAGGTGGACGCCGACGTATGCGTAATCGGCGCGGGGCTGGCCGGGCTCAACTGCGCGCGCCTTTTGTCGGAGGCGGGCGCGCGCGTGGTGGTACTCGAGGCCGAGCGCATCGCCGGCGGTCAGACCGCGCGCACCACCGGCAAGATCAGCGCCGGGCAGGAGATCGTATACAGCAAGCTCGGGAAGCATGCGGCGCACTACGCCGAAGCCCAGCGCATGGCGCTCGAACGCTATCGGCAACTGGCCAAACGGTACGACTTCGCTCTGGAGCAGCGCGACCACTACCTGTTCGCGCTCGAGGACGGACAACCGCTGCGCGAAGAGCTCGAGGCCATGCGCGAAGCGGGGCTGGACGCGTTCTGGGCCGACGAGACAGAACTCAAACTTTCGCTCGCGGGCGCGGTAGGGCTCGGGGCGCAGGCCTGTTTCCACCCGCTGCGCTACGCGCGCGCGATCGCGGAAGGCCTGACGATCTACGAGCACAGCCGCGCGCTGCATGTTACGGCCGGGCGCGTCGCGACCGCCCGCGGCGAGGTAAGGGCCCCGCACATCATCGTCGCGACCAACTACCCGTTTATCAATGCGCCGGGCCTCTACTTCCTGCACCTGCGCCAGTCGCGCAGCTTTGCGGCCGCGATCGAGGGCGTCCCGCCGCCCGAGGCCATGCACCTGGACGCGGCGCCCGGCGGGCTGTCGATTCGACCGTACGGGCGCTACACGGTCATCCTGATCGGCGACGAGCCGACCGGCCACAACGAGGGCACGCAGTTTGCGCGGCTCGACCAGTGGATCGCGCAGCTGTACCCGGGCGCGCGGGTGGCGGCGCGCTGGTCGGCGCAGGACGCCGTCAGCGCCGACCACCTGCCCTACGCGGGACGCTATGCGCCGGGCGCCGATGGGCTGTATGTGGCCACCGGCTTTCGCAAGTGGGGCATGACGGGTTCGATGGCCGCCGCGATCGCGCTGACCGACCTGATCCGCGGGCGCGAGCCGCCTGACTGGGCGCGCGCGTTCGACCCGGCTCGCTCGCCGCTCGGCGTGCTGCCGGGCGTGCTCGAAGGCGCGGGCGCGGCGGTTCAGGGCCTGTCCGCCCGGCTGATTCCCCCGGACGCGTCGCAAACCCCGCTCACGCCGGGCGAGGCGCGCATCATGCTGTGGGAGGGCCGTGCCGCCGCCGTCTATCGGGACAAAAACGGGCACATCCACCTGGCCTCGCCCGCCTGCACGCACATGGGCTGCCGCCTGAACTGGAACGCCGACGATATCACCTGGGACTGCCCCTGCCACGGCTCGCGCTTCGACGTCGACGGCCGGCTGCTCGACGGCCCGGCGCAGCGGGATGCCGAGGTTGCGCCGGATGCGTAGGCTCATAGAAAAGGGGGATCATTGGCATAAGAAATGAGCCTGGATAGCCCGGGGAGGTGATCGCATGAACGGCAACAGCCAGCAAATAAAAAGCCAAGCCCTGAATGGGCTTTGGCGGGAAGGAATTTCCGAGAGAAGAGGTCGTAAAAGAAATAAAACAAACAAGCTGCCGCCATGCGCGCCATCCGGGGGATATCAGTAGCACAGCCGTTTTGCCCAATCAAGGACAAACGACTTCGCCGCCCTTGATGGCCGAGCCGGAATCCGTTGCGATACAGCCGGGCAGCAGCAAGGGTTCCTACGCCGATTGCCGGCATTTCCTGACGTTCGTTTTGGCACAACAATTGGGGGCAGGCCATGGCAGCGACACGCCTCGGTTAATCCTCGCGCAATAGTGCCTGCGTAGCGCAGCGCAAAGAACCGCCCTGCGCATTATGCGCGCCAAAGAATATCGGATAAACCGTAATACCGCGTTTCTCCAGCGCCTCCTTGATTTCGGAGTTGTCTTCGTTTTCGTTATATCCCATGACGTAAGTGTTCTCATCGATTGGAAGTCCATTTACCACAAGGTACTGGAGCTTTTCCATGCCGACTTCGATCAAATCCCAATCCATCAATATTTCAGGTATGCCTTCTTCGAATGCATCGGGGCATATGATCGCAAGCCCGTTCCGTGGTACGGATAGGGCGCAGTCCAGATGCAGGACATTTTCGCAAAGCGGAACCCTGACCACGTCATATTCATTACCCAGATAGTTTTTCAGCCACTCATAGCCCGCTTCATTCGAGCCTACCGACGCGTTTGCAGAATTGCCAACCAGTATGGTTTTGCCCAATACGATGATGTCGCCGCCTTCAAGCAGCGGCGAATCGTTGGAATATTCGCCAAGCAAAGGCATATGCGGCATAGCCGTCCACTTGACCTGCGCCACGCTACATTTCTCCGTAAGCAATGACCGGAGCCCTTCAATATCCGTTCTTCTCAGCGGTGTACGCAAGTTGGCTTCAATGACATTATTTCCTATGATTATCAGGTTATCCCGGGGAAAATCCTGAGAATAACCGTTAATCAACGCCTCACTGCCATAGAGAGTTTCCACATCCTGTTGGCTGAGGAGCGTTGGGCGGTAAACTGTCACACCAAGGCTTTCCAGGATTCTGACAAATTCATCGTTTTCCGCCTTGATTAAGTCGTATTCCGTTATGCCGCTTTCCGCACCGACAATACACTCATCCCAGCTTTTCCCGGCGTTGTCTATCGCAACCTTTTGTTCAGCCTCCGGCAACACCTTCAGCGCTTCCTGAAGCCATGCCGCCTCCAGGGATGGGTTGAGGCCGCTGGCCTCGCCTACGACCACTTCTTTTAGCGCGCCGTATTCGCTGCCGATATAAACATGTGTTTTCGTCGTCCCGGTTTCATTAAGAATATCCGCATACGCTGCCAGCGTTGTTGAAAACGAACATACAATGGTTAGAACCGCCATGATGACATGAACCGAGTTAGAATGGCGCTTCAACATTGTGGCATCCCCCTATGCGTTGATTCCCATTTCTATGCCATTATACCATGAAAGTCATATGGGATCAACGGTTTCCTATCATAAAGAATGCTTAGATTTATTGATAGAATTGTTTGGGCACGCAATGGAAATGATATTGTATTGATATTGGATTTGAATTTGCGTGATGCAAGGAGGTGATCCCATGAACGGTAACAGAATACCCAATGGACTAATCAATAGCAAATCGCCCTATCTGCTTCAGCACGCCTATAACCCGGTTGATTGGATGGAGCGGGGCGATGTCGCTTTTGTAAAGGCGCGACGGGAAAACAAGCCGATATTCCCGAGCATCGGCCGCTCCACCTGTCACTGGTGACATGTTCGCCAATGACGCCATTCCATACTCATTTGCATCTCGAACAGGTGAATCATTGGCGGTGTGAAAAAGAGTCCGGAATCATCAGACTTCGGACTCTTGGAAAGGGCGTCAACCATGACCCATCAGGCGATGTTTCTCAGGCTGGTTGCATGGGTGTGCTAACCCATATTCCGGCAGCCATCCGGCCAGTACCGATAATAAGTCAGCGCATAATCGTAAGTGGTGAAGTTCAATTCATGGTCAACGCCATCGGGCATGCTCACCACATAACTGATCTCGTGCATCATGTCCACGTCTTCGTTGCAGCTGTTCTTCGCTTCCACGAAGCTGTAGGTGTTGATAACGGTCTTCTCCGGTTTCTTGCCGCCTTCAAACAATGTCATGGTAATTCCAACGGCCTTCTTTTCCAGATCAGACTTGACCTCTTGAATGGTCCTGTCCATCCGCACACCAACGTTGCCATTATGATGGAATCGCGACGCCGAATCCAGCGTACCATCCCGGACATTCAGAATGATCTCGTAGCCATCGAACGTATCACCGGCGCGTTGTTGGCAAATCAACATGTCCTCCGGTCCAATTTTCACCCGCCAGACAGGCTGACCATTTGATCCTCCGAAGAAATCATCGTCATACAGCCCTGTGAATACAAACAACTCGCCCGTGTCCATGTCAAACAGCTTTTTCGCCCAATCCCTGGCGAGCTGTTCCGCCTGCTGCTGAGTGATCATATCCGGCACCTCGTGAAGTACCGCCCGACGTGTGAGCGAGTCCACCAATTCGATGTAGTTTAGCATTTCGTCGTCCGTCAACTCATACTGCATGGGCAAGTGGATGGTGTTCTGTTCGTCCATCCACAGTTTACCGTCCGGCGTCTCTGAGATTGCCAATGGCGTACCCGGGCGCAGCCCGCTGAGCAAGTACTCGGTTTTGAGGCGGCTCTGGTTCAAAAACTCGTTGCCGGTCAGACTGCGCGTCGTAGAATAGTACGCATTCTTTTGCGGCTCCATCCAGTTGAATTGCCAGTAAACATCCTCAAAAGCCACGTCCAGCTCGGACATGCATACGTCGTCCCTCGAAACGCCGCTGACCGGTGCGATCATTCTCACCAATGGAAGCGCGGTCTCGCGGGTGAGCGGATCATCACCGACGCATACCGTGGCCGTGCCGTAGTCGATCAATATCGTGCCGGGTGCTCCGCCCCCGATCTTGGTCTTCTCCTGATATCGCTCAAATGCGCTCGCATTATATACCGTACGCCAGAACTCGATCAGGTCGTCATATACCCGCTGGGTATATGTCAGATCAGTGCCGGGATATCCCGACCAAGTATCGTAGTCGTCGCCCATCTCCGCCAGCAGTGCATCCCAAATCTGCTGTTCGCCTTCGCTCAACGGCCGCGAAAACGCCAGTTTGTACGGTTCCCCAAATCCCTCCGGCAACTTCGGCAGTGGTACGCGCTCGCCGCCCGCCGCGGGTTGCTGCGTGACCACCTCGCCGTCCGGCAACCCCTGCGCGTATGCCAATAGCCGGGGCAGTATCAGCGCGTTGCCCAACAGTAGAGCCAGTGCCAACAGCACAGACAGGATTCCATGCTTGTTCTTCATGTTTGTCGCATCCCCTTTCTATGGTTCAAGTTTAGGGGATTTGGTGTAACCGCGTCCTCACACGGTTGTAAGTGGGCTGTAAACTCGACCCGGACCGTGGTGCCGCTACCCGGCGCGCTTTCAATGTGGAGCGTCGCACCATGCGCCTGCGCAATCTGATTCACGAGCGCCAGCCCCAGCCCTGCGCCGCCATGCTCGCGGGAGCGCGCTCTGTCGGTGCGGTAAAAGGGCTCCGTGGCGTGATTGGCTTGTTCCTCTGTCATGCCACGCCCACGATCGCTGACCGTAAGGCATGCCGCGCCATGGTGTATCCCGGCGCTCAGTTTTATCTGCCCATTGGGTTCGGACGCGCGCACGCTGTTCACGATCAGGTTGATCAGCAAGGCCTCGATCAGCGCCGCGTCGCAGATCAGATTATCCAACTGGCAAGTGACACATAGGCGCAAATGCTTCTGATCAAGCTCCGGTGCGGTTGCTTGCGCGACATGCTCAAGCAAGAGGCTCACAGGCGCAGGTTCAAGCCGGATGCCGTCCTGCCTGATCCCCGCCAGCGTCAACAGCGCCTCGCTCATCTTCTGCATCCTGATGCTCTCTGTGGCAATGTACTTAAGCGCCCTGCGCTGGTCAGCCTCCTCTAGCGGCTGCTCCAGCAGCAAGCGCGCGCAACCGCCTATCGAAGTGACGGGCGTGCGCATCTCGTGCGCCAAGTTGTCCGCGAACCGTTGGCTGCGCTGGACAGATTCATAAAGCTCCGCGATGTGCTGCTCAGTCGTATGTGCCATGCGATTAAACCCGCGCGATAGCTGCGCCAACTCGCTATTTCCCTTAACCTTGACCCGCACGGAAAAATCTCCGTCCATTGCCCGGCGCATGGCACCCGACAGTCGCGCAACGGGCGCGAGCAGGCCGGACAGCAGCACCCAGGACAATAGCAGCAAAAGCGCCGAAGCGGCCATCGCCATGATCAGCATCTGCTGTGTAAGTTGCCTGTTTCTCTCCATCAGCGGTAGCAGGCTTGTGGCGCTGAGCAGTGTGATGTTCTGATAAGGCGTGGGCAGGCTGGACGCCGCATATAGCCACCCGCCACTGACGACGGTGCGCCGGAGCCCATCCGCTTCAAGCAGCTCTTCCGGCACGGATGCCGGCGCATCATTCAGCGCCGGTAAACCATCCACATACCAGCTAAGCCTCGCACCGGCCAGATTGCGCACCAGCAGGTTATGAACCAGCGGCAGTGTGTTCATCGCGTCCGCACTGTCTGGGAGCGAGTGCAGATGGCCGGACGCGGACCGAATCAAATCATAATGGCTTGCCAGTGCGCGCGCCCGCTCGCGGTCCAAATTCAATTGTGTGCTTTGGCGCACCGCCAGCAACAGACAAGCATCCAGCGTGATGGTTACCAGCAGCAGGACGCACAGCAGCAACTTCGATCGGAAGCTCATTCTTCTTCCTCCAATCGATAGCCCGACCGGTGCGCGGTCGTGATCACCCGCTCCCAATTAAGCTTTTTTCTCAGGCGCTGGATATGTACGTCCACAGTGCGCGTCTCGCCCATATAATCGATGCCCCACACCTGTGCCAACAGCTGTTCACGCGAAAACACGACCCCCGGGCGGCGGACAAACGCCATCAACAGTTGGAATTCGAGGTTGGTAAGCGCGATCTCACAGCCATCGCGCCGAACGCGCTGCTCATCTGGGTGAATGGTCAGGCCGCGCAGATGGATTTCGGACGCACCCGGTGATGCGCGTCTGAGTAGCGCCTCCACGCGCGCAACCAACTCCAGCGGTTCAAATGGCTTCACCAAATAATCGTCCGCGCCCTGCGCCAACCCATTGACCCGATCCGCGAGGTTTATTCGCGCAGAGACGATAATCACCGGCAAGCGCCGTTCACGGATGTGCTTCAGTAAATCAAGGCCGTCAATACCAGGTAACATCAGATCGAGCAGCATCAGGTCAAACGAGTGCGTGTTCAGCGCATCCAAAGCCTCAGACCCATTAAAAACCTGCGTGACACGGTATCCTGCAATGCGCAGGCTCATCTCCATAAGATCGTTGATCGGACGCTCGTCTTCTACGATGAGTATGTGCTTCATCTCCACACCTCCGCGGGTGTAGTGTACCACATATGACGCTGAGGATATTCAATAAGTTGTAACAAATGCTCTTAACCATGATCCATAGAATGGAGCGGGCGAAAAATGGTGATAATAAAAGCATGACTATAGTTTTTGATATAGAAGGTGATCCCAAATGACCCACAAAAATGCAACCCTCAACAGATTGGCCAATGAAAAATCCCCCTACCTGCTGCAGCACGCAAGCAACCCCGTCGATTGGTGGCCGTGGCGGGACGACGCTTTTGAAGAAGCACGGCGCGAAGACAAGATGGTCTTCCTGTCCATCGGGTATTCCACTTGCCACTGGTGCCACGTCATGGCCCACGAGTCGTTCGAGGACGAGGAAGTGGCGCAATGGCTGCGCGAGGGTTACGTCGCAATCAAGCTCGACCGCGAAGAACGGCCCGACATCGACAAGGTGTACATGGACGCCTGCATGGCGATGAACTTATCTGGCGGCTGGCCGCTGACCGTGCTGGCGACGAGCGAGGGCCGGCCGTTCTTCGCCGGCACCTACCTGACGAAGCCCCAGTTGATGAGCCTGCTCCGGCGCGCGACCAAGCTGTGGCGGGAGGACCGCGCGGCGGTGGAGGCGTCGGGCGCCCGGCTGGCCGAGCACCTCGCCAGGGAGGAAAACCCCGGCGAGCGAGCGCCCGACCGGGCGCTGATTGCGCGCGCGGTAGACGGACTCAAGCGCTCGTTTGACGCGAAGGACGGCGGCTTCGGCGCGCCGCCCCGGTTTCCGATGCCGCAAAATCTGCTGCTGTTGATGGAACAGGCGCCGGATGATGCCGAGGCGCTGCCTATGGCGGAGCGGCAGCTTGCGATGATGTACCGCGGCGGGTTGTTCGACCACGTCGGCGGCGGGTTCGCGCGCTACGCCACCGACCGACGCTGGCTGATCCCCCACTTCGAGAAGATGCTCTACGACAACGCGCTTTTGACCTACGCCTACGCCGAGGCATATGCGCTGACCGGGCGAAAGGTCTATCGCGTCGCGGCCGAGCGCACGGCGGACTACGTGCTGCGCGAGCTGACGAGCGAGGGCGGCGGCTTCTTCAGCGCGCAGGACGCCGACAGCGAGGGCGGCGAAGGCGCGTTCTATTTGTTCGAGCGCGCGGAGCTGGAGCGCGTGGCCGGACCCGAGTTGGCCGATTGGTACGGCGCAACGGAAGCGGGCAATTTCGAGGGGCGCAACATCCTGAACCTGCTGGGCAACGAAGGCTGGGAGGGCGACGACGCGGCGCTCGCTCCGGCCCGAGCGGCGCTCTACGCCTACCGCAAGGACCGCATGGCGCTGGGCACCGACCGCAAGGTGCTGACCGCCTGGAACGCTCTGATGATCGCGGCGCTCTCGCGCGCCGCCCGGGCGTTGAACGCCCCACGCTACCGCGACGCGGCGCTTAAGGCGTGGGATTTCATCCGGGCGCACATGCAAGATGCCGACGGACGGCTGTTCATCCGCTGGGCGGACGGCCAGGCGGCGGGCGACGGGCTGCTCGACGACTACGCCTTTCTGGCCTGGGGGCTGATCGAGCTGTACCGCGCCGCGCTCGACCCGTCGCTGCTTATCGCGGCCGAGGCGCTGGCCCGTATCTTGGTCGAACGGTTCCGTGACGCCGAAAACGGCGGCTTCTTCCTGAACGCGGCGGACGCCGGGCTGATCCATCGGCCCAAGGAATTCTACGACGGCGCTATGCCCTCGGGCAACGCGGTGGCCGCGCTGGCAATGCTGGAGCTGGGTCGCTACACCGCCCAACCGCGTTGGCGCGAGGCCGCCGAGCGGCAGCTGCGCACGCTGTGCGCCGCGGCGCGCAGCCACCCGGGGGCTTGCGCGTTCGCGCTGCTGGTCGCGGCGCGCCACTTGACCCCCTCGCGCGAATTGGTGTGCGCCTGCGCGGACGAGGACGCGGCGCGTGTCGTGCGCGAACGCCTGTCGGCCTCGGGCGACCGGGCGCTGTACGTCCTCGTCAAAACGCCGGGCAACGCCCAAGCGCTCGATCGCCTCGCGCCCTTCACCGCCGACTATCCCCTGCCCGCCGCGGGCGCGCGGCTCTACCCCTGCCAGAGGGGCGCGTGCGGCCAGCCGGTCGACGCGTTCGAGCAATTGCCGCCGGGCTTCGCGTAGTCGGTCTACCCCGCTTGCAACTTCGTTAAATCGCGCCGCCCCGCTTGACAACGGCGGGGGCGGCGCATATAATTGGTTTAGTTAGATAATCTTCTAAATATCTAAATGAAGGGGGCGAACGGCATGGGCGATGCCTGGAACGCGATGGGCGACCCGACGCGGCGGGCGATTCTCGAAATGCTGCGCGTAGGCGACATGAACGCGGGCGAAATCGCGGCGCGGTTTGACATGAGCAAGCCGTCGATCAGCCACCACCTGAGCATCCTGAAGCAAGCGGGGCTGGTGCGCGCGACCAAGGCAGGGCAAAACGTGGTGTACGCGCTGAGCACCAGCGTGCTCGAGGACCTGATGGAATTGCTGGCCAACCTGACGGGAAGGGGCGAGGAATCATGAAACGCATGCTGTATTTTTTGCTGGCGGTTGTGAACCTGCTGCTGGCGGTCTGGGTGATCGGCGCGCTGCCTGACACCGTGCCGGTGCATTTCAATCTTATGGGCGAAGTCGACCGGCTGGGCAGCCGCTGGTGGTACCTGCTCACGGGCGCGCTGCCGCTGCTGGTGATGGGGCTATATTTGCTGTACATCCGCCTGACGAGGCACAACGAGCGCATTGTGTGCAACCGGGCGGTCGAGGATCGGCTCATCCCGATGATCGCGCTGGCGCTGGGGGCCGTGGGTTGGGTGGCGCTGCTGGCCGCTCGCTCGGGCGAGCACGTCCAGCCCCGGCATTTCAGCCTGATCTTCGTGGCGCTCGGCCTGCTGATGGTGTATATGAGCAACCTGATGGGCAAGGTTAAGCGAAACCGCACCCTGGGCTTCAAGATTCTCTGGACGCTCAAGGACGAGGTGGTGTGGAACAAGACGCACCGGCTGATGGGCTACGCGGGCGTGGCGCTGGGCGCGGTGATGATCGCCGGGGGGCTCGCCGGGGTGGCCGGACACGAAAAAGCCGCGTTTATCCTGTTCTTCGGCGCGCTGGCGGTCTTCGTGCTGCTGCCGGTCTTCTATGCTCGGGGGCTGTATAAGCAGCGGCATGAGGCCGAATGAAATATCGCTGCTCGGTGTGAAATGCGTTGAGGCACATGGGAGGGCGCCCTCTCCCATGTGCCTCAACACATTTCGCGCGCTATGGGCGCGTTTCGCTTGCCCTCAGGGTAAATTTCATTCCACCCGCGCCAGCAGCGCGTCGTACTCGTTGCACAGCGGATGCAGCGGGGCTTCGTCTTCCTCGATCTCGGCGAAGCGGGCGATCTCCTCGAGGAAGTAGTTGTCGGTCACGTCGTCGTTGATCTTGGAGACCTCGCCGACCACCAGGTCGCCGCCGCCGGGCAGGGGCCCGAAGATGTGCGCGACGTAGGGCGGCAGGGTGACGCTTCCGCCCTTGTTGACCAAGATGGTCTCGCCGGTCTTGAAGGTGTGTTCGATGCCGTCCATGTACACGCTGACCGGCTCGCCGGTCTCGCGGCCGGTCAAGGGATCGACGGCGTAGAGCGTCAGCGCCAGCGTGCCGCCGGCGCGGTTGATGATATCCTCGGTCTTGTAGACATGGTAGTGCTTGGGCAGGCGCTGGCCGTCCTTCATCAGGATGTACTTCTCGCAGTAGGGCACGCCGACCGACGGGTCGGTAACCAGGCCGTTGCGCACCGTGAACAGCACCGCGCCCAGCCGCTCGAATTCGCCGCGGCCGTAATCACTGATGTCCCAGCCCAGCATCGTCTTGCGGATGCCCCCGATCCGATCCTTATGCGCGCGCCACTCGTCGAGCGACCAGTAGGCCAGCTCGGGCAGGCGGATGTTGTTTTTCTCAAGCAACTCGTTCGACCAGCGAATCCAGGCGTTGACTTCCGATCGTTTCATGATGCAATCCTCCCCATTTTGTCGGTATGCCACATAAGTATAGCGCACCGCCCGGGTATTGGCAACCCGGGGATGTCTTGTTTTTTGCCACAAAATCTGTTGACAAACGGTCGCGCTCCCGGTATAATGATCTCTGTTGCACAGCGACATGCGGTCGTGGCGGAATTGGCATACGCGCACGTTTGAGGGGCGTGTTCTGCAAGGAGTACGGGTTCAAGTCCCGTCGACCGCACCAAAAGGCCCGTCCAATGAGGACGGGCCTTTCCCTATGAAAAGCCCGTGGTTGCTGGGCTCCGGGGCGTTTTTGT
>NZ_JBISDI010000016.1:0-75459 GCF_051162045.1 Anaerozeibacter quisquiliarum | reverse complement strand
CGCGCGATCTGCCCCAGCGCATAGCAGATCACCGCCGGCAGCACCACAGCCACCGCAAAGAGCGCCAGCCAGTCGCCGCCGGTGATGCCGGCCTTGACGCCCGCGGCCACGTCGTTCACCCAGCCGGTGTAGACGCCGATCGGGCCCACCAGGCCGCAGGTGCCCATGCCGGAACTGACCGCCGGGCCGTTCATCTTGAGGCGGAAGACGAGTGTGGCGATCGGACCGGTGATCGCGCTGGTCACGATCGGCGCAATCCACACGCGCGGGTTCTTCATAATGTTGCCCATTTGCAGCATCGAGGTGCCCAGGCCCTGGGACACCAGCCCGCCCCAGCCGTTTTCCGGGAAGCTCATCACCGCAAAGCCCACCATCTGCGCGCAGCAGCCGGCCAGCGCCGCGCCGCCCGCGAGGCCGGTGAGCCCCAGCGCCGCGCAGATGGCCGCCGAACTGATCGGCAGCGTCAGCGCGATGCCGATCACCACCGACACCAGAATGCCCATCCAAAAAGGCGCGAGCTCGGTCGCCCACATGATTACGCGGCCGACCGACTGCGCCGCCGACCCGATCGCGGGCGCGATCACCATCGACAGCCCCGCGCCCACCGCGATGGTGACGAGCGGCGTCACCAGGATGTCCACCTTTGTCTCCTTGCTGACCAGCTTGCCGCACTCGGCGGCGACAATCGCCACCACCAGCACCGCCAGCGGCCCGCCCGCGCCGCCCAGCGCGTTGGCGGCCTGGCCCACCGCGGTCAGCGAGAACAGCACCAGCGCCGGCGCGCCCAGCGAATGGCCGATCGCCACCGCCATGGCCGGCCCGGCCATGACCGACGCGTAGCCGCCCCACTGGCTGAGCAGCGGTATATTCAGTTGCGCGCCCGCCGTATTCAGGATGGTGCCGATCAGCAGCGAGGCAAACAGCCCGCTCGCCATCGAACCCATCGCGTCAACCATATAACGCCGCAGCGACGGCTCCACGCCCTTCCGCTTCAAAAACGCCCCGACCGATGCCATATACACGATTCTCCTCTCGTAAAAGCGCCCACCGCGCGCTTCATTGCCAGACAGTGTACACGCGTCGCGGCGCTTTGTCAATCAACGCCTCATACAAAAAACGCCGCCACGCGTAAGAGGGATGGCGCTTTATCACGACTTATCGATTCATGGCCGGCGTATCCGGCCAGCTGCATAGGGATCTCTTCATCCCTCCGACGACCCGGTGCGGTTTGGCAAATGCCGCGGCGCACAGGCGGAATCCTCCCCCTATGCGCCGCGGTACATTTCACAGGCCGCAGGAAATCTCACCGCGGCCAATCAGTCGCGAGGCGGCCGCCTCCGCGCGTGGAATTTGATCGGCGGTTGCCTAGGTAAGCGCCGATTAAAGCACGCGTGCGGTGGCGCGCTGAATTTGCGTCAGATTGCGCTTGCAAAATCTGAAGGCGTAGCGGCGCTACGTCGAGGATTTTGCAGGCGCAAGATGGCGCAAAGGCGGCCGCCTCCGCGCGTGGGATTTGATCGGCGGTTGCCTAGTTGGCCGCCGCCGGGAACGGGTTGACGAACACGCGGGTGGCGAGCTCGGCGTCCAGGTTGTACATCAGGCCCGGATGGTCGTTCACGGCCTTTACCTTGGCCAGGATCTGGTCGGCGTTGGCTTCCTCCTCCACCTGTTCGTTGACGTACCACATGATAAAGTTATAGCTGGCGTGGTCGCCTTCCTTCATCGCAATCGTGGCGATGTTGTTGATCCGCTCGGTCACCCACTGCTCGTGGCTGAGTACCATCTCGAACAGCGCCTGCATGCTGTCGAACTCCTGCTTCGGGGCCTTGATCTCAGAAAGCGCCGGCGCTTCGCCGCGCTCCAAGACGTGCTGGTAGATGTGTGTGCCGTGCGCCATCTCCTCCTGCGCCTGTATGAACAGCCAGTTGGCGATGCCCTGATAACCTGCGCGGTCGGCCCAGGCCGACATCGAAAGATACAGGTAGGCCGAATAATACTCCGCGACAATCTGCTCCCCGAGCACCTTGCGCAACGATTCTTTCAACATGGTAAGCCCTCCTCCATAGATTTGCCGTCACCAATATAATCAACCAAATGAGTGCCCGTCAATCAGAATTGTACAATTCATAAAAACGCCGCCGCGCGCGCCCGCATACGATGGTACGGAAGTGTGAGAGCTCCCCAAATCTACTTCCCATTTCCGAAAGAACGGAGGAGTGACCATGAACTGCTGCTTTGATTCCCTCCAGTGCCGCTGCCAGCTCTGCTGGGTGTGCTGCCCCAGGCGCTGGGATTGGCCCTGCGGCGAAGACGCCGTCGGCTCTGTATCCGAATGCGAACGCAGATGCAGACGCCGGTGCGAGCACTGCTGCGAGCGTTACTGTGAGCGCTGCTGCGAGCAGTATTGCAGGCACTGGTAAAAAACCTGCGCGGGGCTGTAGCGTCGTAAAAAGGCGCTACAGCCCCGGTTTTATCTGCGAACGCCTAGCCCCCGCGCCGGGTACGCGGCGCGCCGGCGCGCCCGCTCCGCCTGCCGCCCTGATCCCGGCTCACCGTCGCGCGCGGCGCGCGGGACGCGTTCGGGGCATAGGCGGCGCGCGGCGAATACGCCGGGCGGGCGCTGCGCGCCCTCTGGCCGTCCATCCCAAGCTTGCTCGGCCGGGGACCGCGCGGCTGGGGCTCGGACGGAGTAAGCACCTCCATCGGCCAGGGGCTTTCCAGGCGCGGGATGCGCTTGCGGATCAGCTTTTCGATGGCGGAGAGCTGCTTCATCTCGTCGATGCAGCAAAAACTGATGGCGTCGCCGGCAAGCCCCGCGCGGCCGGTGCGCCCGATGCGGTGGATGTAGGCCTCGGGCTCGTTGGGCAGGTCGTAGTTAATCACGTGCGACAGCCCCACGATGTCAATGCCGCGCGCCGCGATGTCGGTGGCGATCAGCACCTTGATCTTGCCGCTCTTAAAGTAGTTCAGCGCCTCCTGGCGCGCGCCCTGCGACTTGTCGCCGTGGATGGCGCGCGACTGGATGCCCATCCTCTCCATCTCCCGGACCACGCGGTCGGCCCCATGGCGCGTGCGCGCGAACACCAGCGCGCTGTCCACCTCGTCGCGCTTCAAAATGTCGGCCAGCAGCAGCTTCTTGTTGGCCTTGTCCACGTAGTACAGCGCCTGCCGGATGCTGTCCACGGTGCTCGTCACCGGGTCCACCTTGACCGTCTCGGGCTGATCGAGAATGCTGAGCGCCAACTGCTCCACCTCGTCGGGCATGGTGGCGGAGAACAGCAGCGTCTGCCTTCTTGCGGGCAGCAGCGCGATCACGCGCCTCACGTCGTGGATGAAGCCCATGTCGAGCATCCGGTCGGCCTCGTCGAGTACGAAGATTTCGATCGAATCCAGCTTGATGTAGCCCTGCCCGATCAGGTCGCACAGCCGGCCCGGCGTAGCGACCAGGATGTCCACGCCCCGGCGCAGCGCCTCGGTCTGGGCGTACTGCTTGACGCCGCCGAAGATCACGCACGCGTTCAGCTGCAGCCGCTGGCCGTAGGCGATGAAGTTTTCGTAGATTTGCTGTGCCAGCTCGCGCGTGGGCGTAAGGACAAGGGCGCGGATCGGGCGTCTATGCGCGCTCTCACGCTTAGGCATCGTGCGCGACAGCCGCTGCAGAATGGGCAGCGCGAAGGCCGCCGTCTTGCCGGTACCGGTCTGGGCGCAGCCGAGCACGTCCCGGCCTTCCAGCACCAGCGGGATGGTCTGCTCCTGGATCGGTGTGGGCACTTCATATCCGACGCGCGCGACCGCGGCGCGCAGGGGTGCGATCAGGTTCATTTCGTCAAAAGTCATAGCTTGCTTCCTAATGCTTATTCGCCATTCACGTTGTGGCAGCGTATCTCTCAGTATAACACATTTGCACGCGCCCAAAGAGTGGGTTTTTATTGAGATTGCGTGCAAAAGCACTTTTGAACGCTCCGCGCCGCCCTGCATAGGATGAAATGGCACACCGGAAGGAGGTGGAAGTATGGAATATCAGGGGAGTCCCCGCAACTGCGGGCCGTCGGATGCCAGGTCCCCTCACGCTCACCCGGAGTTTAAGGCGCTGGCCTGCATGTGCTCCGCGAAAGTGCTCTACCTGTTCGTGGTGTTCCTAGCGCTGGCCCTCGGTCTGATCTTCGGAGCCGTGTTCGCGGCCGTTATCCTACCCGCGCTGCCTGCGGTCATCGTGTTCGCGGTCGTCATGGCGGTGCTGATCCTCGCCTTGGTCGTCTATCGGTTCTGCATCTGCTGCAGGCATAGAAGGTGCGAATAAGCGCCTTTCCCGGTGCGCACGCGCACCGGGTACATAGCGCCCCGCGAATTTTTCGTCGTGCTCCGGGCCTTGCTTGACAGCGCGGCCCGCGCTTGTTATGATATAAACAACGTTTTCAATAAAAAGAGGTGGCTGAATGAACCTGCCAAACGCGCTTACGGTTCTGCGAATGGCACTGGTGCCGGTCTTCGCGTTGCTGTACGCCAAGGGAGAGCACCGATGGGCGCTGGCCGTGTACGTGGCGGCCGCGCTGACCGACGCGCTCGACGGCTACCTCGCGCGGCGGCTCAACCAGATCACCGACTTCGGCAAGCTTTGCGACCCGATGGCCGACAAACTGATGCAGTTGACCATGCTCGCGTGTCTCGCACAGACCCGTTATGTCGAGTGGTGGTTGCTGGGCTTTTTGCTAATCAAGGAGCTGTATCTGGTCGTGGGCTCGGTGGTGCTGCTGAAAAAGAAGGTGGTGGTGTACGCCAACCGCCTGGGCAAGGCGGCCACCGTAACCTGCGTGGCTGCGATACTCATGATCTATCCCTGGCATCACCTGATCTGGCTCAGCCGCGCGGGCAATTGGCTGCTTTATCTGTCGCTCGCGCTGTCGCTTTCGTCTACAATCTCCTACACGGCGCGCGCGGTGCGGGCCGCCTCACAGTTGAAAGCCTGATTTTTTCACCGCGCGAAATTGACATTTTACGCGCGACGTGCTAAAGTGGTTCGGAAAGAAATACGTCCATGCGACAAAAAGGAGAGACCAACCATGGCTGAACTCAGGGGCGCATGCATCATCGGTCAGTCGGGCGGACCGACCTCCGTCATCAACGCCAGCGCGTACGGCGCGATCGCGACCGCGCTTGACAACCCTTCCATCACCCGCGTGCTGGGTGCGCTCAACGGCATCAAGGGCGTGCTGGACGACAAACTGATCGACATGTCGAAGGAAGACCGCGAAGAACTTGCGTACATGATGTACACGCCGTCCTCGGCGCTGGGCTCCTGCCGTTACAAGCTCAAGGATCCCGACGTGGACGACGCCGACTATAGGCGCATTCTGGAAATCTTCAAGAAGTACGACGTGCGCTACTTCTTCTACAACGGCGGCAACGACTCGATGGACACCTGCAACAAGATCAGCAAGTTCATGCTCAAGCACGGCTACGAGTGCCGCGTGATGGGCATCCCCAAGACGATCGACAACGACCTGGCCGGTACCGACCACTGCCCCGGCTTCGCCTCGGCCGCCAAGTACATCGCCACCTCGATCATGGAAGTGTACCATGACGCGCGCGTGTACGACACCGGCATGGTGACGATCATCGAGTGCATGGGCCGCCACGCGGGCTGGCTGACCGCCGCCGCCGCGCTGGCCGGCCACAAGGGCTGCGGCCCCGACCTGATCTACCTGCCCGAGGTGCCCTTCGACATGGATCAGTTCCTGAATTCGGTCAAGAAGGTCTACGCCGCGCAGGGGAAGTGCATCGTGGCGGTCAGCGAAGGCATCCACGATAAGGACGGCACCTTCATCACCGAGTACGCGGGCAAGAACACGGCCAAGGACAGCTTCGGCCACGCGCAACTGGGCGGCCTGGCGGCCTTCCTGGCCAGCGAGGTCAAGGCGGCCACCGGCGCGAAGGTGCGCGGCATCGAGCTGAGCCTGCTGCAGCGCTGCGCGGCCCACTGCGCCTCGCAGACCGACATCGACGAATCGTTCGCCGCGGGCGAAGCCGCGGTTTTGAACGCCGTCGCGGGCGAGACCGACAAGATGGTCGGCTACGAGCGCGTAACCGAGAACGGCCGGTACAAGATGAGGATCAAGCTGTTCCCGTTGGACGTGGTCGCCAACGCCGAGAAAAAGGTACCGCGCGAGTGGATCAACGAAGAGGGCGACGGCATCAAGGCGGAGTTCATCGACTATGCGCTGCCGCTGATCCAGGGCCAGACCAAGCTGGCGATCGAGGACGGACTGCCGCGATTTGTGAAATTGAAGAAGGTCAGGGCATAAGGGGTATTTCAGATCAGAATCAACGGCTGCAGCGCCAAAAGAGGGCGCTGCAGCCTTTATATTAGCCGGAACCATGCCCGCGTTCATGATTCCGATCGGTATCATTTGTTACGCCTTTGAATACGCGTTCAATACCCGGCCCATACTAGTTCATCATAATGCACTGACGGGAGCGATCGTATGGACGGGCTTCGCAACTTTAGGCGACGGAGCACGCTGGCCTTTGACGCGGCGCTGCCGGGCGACGCGATGGCGGACTTTGCGCGCCAGACGGCCGCGCGGCTGTGCGTCAACGCGCGCGCGCGGCTTAGGCTGCGGGGCGTGACGCCCGGGACGCTTGCGCGGCTCGACGCGCAAGCGGCGTACCTGGCCGCCGAGTCCGGCGCGCTGCCGCCCGCCATGGAGTGGCTGACCGGCAACATCCGCTGGGTGGAGGCGGCTTCTCGCGTCTGCGCCGCCGCGCCCTCGCCACTGCTGCCCGCGCTGGACGACGAGCCGCGGCTCATGATGCTGATGCGCGCGTTGGTGACGCACAGCGACGCACACGTGGACGTGGAGCGGCTGATGCGCTCGATGAGCGCGTTCGACGAGGTGCAGGGACTGTCGATGGCCGAGCTGTGGCTGGCACCCCGGGCGCTGCGCATGGCGTTGATCGAGGGCTTCCTCGCCGTGGGCGAACAGGTGGCGTTCGACCAGCGCGAGCGGCTCGCGGCCGAGCGCTGGGTGGCGCGGGGCGCGACGCTTGCCGCGCTGCCGCGCGGGGCGGGCAGCGCATTTTACGAGCGCGCGCTCAAACTGATGCACGACGAGGAGACGGGCGATAAGCGCCGCGCGCTCGAGGAGTGGCTGGAGAACCGCGTGGGCGAAAGCCTCGTCGTCATCCGGCGCGCGCACGAACGCCAGGCCATGAACCGGCTGTTGCTGGAAAACCTGATGGGCTCGCTGCGGTCGCTCGACGCGCTCAATTGGGACGACTGCTTCGAGCAACTCAGCTGTGCCGACCGCCGGTTGCGCGAGGACACGATTTACCCCAGGATGGACAAGACCTCGTGCGCGCGCGTGCGCGATCAGGTGACGCACCTATCGCGCAAGTCGGGCCTGTCGGAGTGGACGGTCGCGCACCACGCGGTGCGCGCGGCGCAGGAGCAAGACGCGGATCAAGACGCGGCGCGCGCGACCGCCTGCTGGTGGCTGTGCGACGACGAGGGGCGGCGCGCGCTCATGGACCGGCTGGGGATGCCGAACGAGCGCCCGGCGCGCGTGGTGCCCGACCCCGAAGGGCGCATATACCTGCCGGTGCTCGCGCTGGCGGCGCTTGCGCTGTTTGCGCTGATGATGCGCTGCGCGGGCGGCTGGGGTTATGCGCCGTTCCTGGCCATCCTGGCCTGGCGTTTTGCGCATGAGGTGCTTGGCGCGATCATCACCCGCGCCTTGTCGCCCCGCCCGCTGCTCAAGCTTACGCTTACTTCGGTCCCCGACGAGCTGCGCACGCTGGTCGCGGTGCCGGTGCTGCTGTCGAGCGCCGCGCGCGCGCGGGAGCTGGTCGATCAGCTCGAAGCGCTGGGCGTGCTCGCGGACGACCCCAACCTCGACTTCCTGCTGCTGGGCGACTTCCGAGACAGCGATCGCCAGCGCGAGGACGAAGACGAGGCCATTTTGCAGGCTGCGCGCGAGGGCATCCGGGCGCTCAACGCGCGCGCCGGGCGGGCGAAATACCATTATCTGCACCGCGAGCGCATGTACGTGCATAGGGACGGGCGCTTCATGGGACACGAGCGCAAGCGCGGCGCGCTGACGGCGCTGAACGAACTGCTGCTGGGCGGCGAAAGCGAATTTGAAGCTGAAGAATCCTGCGCGCCGCATCTCAAAAACCGGTTCCGTTACGTGATCACGCTGGACGCCGACACCCGCGTACTGCCCGGCGCGTTCCTCAAGATGATCGGTGCGATCGCCCACCCGCTCAACCGCTCGCGCGTCGAGAACGGCAACAGGCGCGGCTACGCGCTGTTGTCGCCGCGCGTCGAGCCGTCGGTCCGGGGCCGCTTCGCGCGGCTGTTCGCGGGGCCCGGCGGCGTGGACAGTTACCCCACCTCGGTGTCCAGCCTCTACCAGGACCTGTGCGGCCGGGGCGTGTTCGGCGGCAAGGGCATCTATGAATTGAAGCCGTTCGCCGCCGCGCTCGCGGGCAAGCTGCCCGACGGCGCGATCCTCAGCCACGACCTGATCGAGGGCGCGCTCGCGGGCGCGGGCTTTTTGGCCGACGTGACCGTGCACGACGGCTTCCCCGGCACACTGTCCGGCTACTTGAAGCGCCTGAACCGCTGGACGCGCGGCGACTGGCAGCTTATGCCGTTCATCTTCTCGGACCTGCCGCTCTCCCCGCTTGCCCGGTTCATGATGCTCGACAACCTGGACCGCAGCCTGTCGCGCGCGGCGGCGCTCATGCTGCTGCTGCTGGGCCTGATGCTGGGCTGCGCGCCCGCGCTGCTGTTGGGGCTGCTCGAGCCGCTGCTTGCGCTGCTGCTCTCGCTGCCGTCCGCAGGCGAACAGGCCTTCTGGCGCGTGGCGGGCAGGTTGGCGATCTTGCCGGTCGAGGCGTATACGCAGCTCGACGCCGTCGCGCGCGCGCTGCACCGCACCTACAAGTCGAAAAAGAACATGCTCGAGTGGACGCCCGCCGCCGACGCCGAGCGCCAGCCGGCGGGGCGGGCCGACGTGCCCGGCCGGGTGCTGGCGATCCTGGCCGCGCCCGCGTGCCTGCGCCCCGGCTGGTCGACCGCCGCGCTGGGGCTGGCCCTGATCTTCTTCGCGGGCGCGGGCTGGCTGCGCCTGCTCGAGCACGAGGACACCCCACGGCTGTCGGGCGGCCAACTGGAAGCGCTGCGCGATCTGGCCGCGCGCACCTGGCGCTTCTTCGAGGTCTATGTGCCGATGTCCGGCAGCGGCCTGCCGCCCGACAATGTGCAGCTCGACCCGCCGGTGGGCGTGGCACGGCGCACCTCGCCCACCAACATTGGGCTGTATTTGCTGTCCTGCCTGGCGGCGAAGGAGCTTCAGCTGATCGGCGGGGACGAAATGGAAGCGCGCATGGCGCAAACGGTTAAGACGGTTGAGTCGATGGACAAGTGGCGCGGCCAGCTGTACAACTGGTATGATCTGGACAGCTTGCGCCCGCTGCCGCCGCGCTACGTGTCCACGGTCGACGGCGGCAACCTGGCCGCCTGCATGATGCTGTGCGCCAGCGCCGTCGGCGGCGAGTTGGCCGCGCGCATGGACGCGCTCGCACGCGCCATGGACTTCTCCTCTTTGTATGACGAGGCGGGCAAGCTGTTCTACATCGGCGTAGACATCGAGCACGACAAGGTATCGGACGCCCGGTACGACCTGTTGGCCAGCGAGGCGCGGATCTTAAGCTTCATCGCGATCGCGCTGAAGCAGGCGCCGGTCGAGCACTGGTTCCGGCTGGGTCGGGCGCGCACCGGCCGTGCGCTGATTTCGTGGAGCGGCACGCTGTTCGAATACCTGATGCCCGAGCTGTTCCTGCGCGCGGGCGAGGGCTCGCTGCTGGAAGACAGCAACCGCGCGGTGGTAAGGCTGCAGCGCGCGGCGCATGACAATGGCTGGGGCGTGTCGGAGTCGGGCTTCTTCGCGTTCGACCTGATGATGAACTACCAGTACCGCGCGTTCGGGCTCAGCGCGCTGTCGCTGCGCGGCGGCGGGGACGAGCGGGTGATCGCGCCTTACGCCTCGATGCTGTCTTTGCCGGTGGACCCGGACGCCGCCTGCCGAAACCTCGAGGTCATGGCGGCGCGGGGCTGGCTTGCCGAGCATGGGCTGTACGAGGCGGTCGACTTCAACCCCGCGCGGCTGCCCGCGGGCGCGGATCATGCCGTCGTCAAGAGCCATATGGCCCACCACCAGGGCATGATCCTGGCCGCGGTGGCCAATGCCTTGACCGGCGACAAACTGGTGAAGCACTTTGCGCGCATTCCCGAAGCGCGCGCGCTTAGGCTGCTGCTCGAGGAGCGCTCCGCCCCGCCAGAGCGCCGCCAGGCGCGCGCGCACCGCTCGCTCGATGTCGCCGCGCGGCGCGTCCCCCAGCGCGCCACGCGCGCCGGCCGTCCGGATGCAGCCATCCCCGACGGCCACCTGCTGCACGGCGCGGGGGCCACCTGCTGGATCGACGCGCGCGGCGGCGGGTTCTACATGGTGCGCGGCGTACTGGCAAACCGTTTCTCGGACGGGCTGCTCGAGGATCGCGACGGGCTGTTTGTGCACGTCTCGGTCGACGGGCAATGGGTGAACCTCGGCGCGCGCGTACAGTTCGGCGAGGGAGAGGTCCAGCGCGCGGGCAGCCTCGGCGAGGTCTCGTGTCTGCTCGTCACGACCGTATCGCCCGAGGACGGCGCGCTGCGCCAGCAGCTCGAGCTCAAAAACGCGGGTACGTACGCGCGCGCGATCGAGGTCACCGGCTGCTTTGCGGTGGCGCTGTGCCCGCAGGGCGACCTGCGCGCCCACCCGGCGTTTCAGCATTTGTTCATCAAGAGCGAGCAGATCGCGCCCGGCGCGCTGCTGTTCACGCGCAACGCCCGCGACGGCCGCGCTCACCCGTCGCTGCTGTACGCGATCGACGCGCCGCCGGGCGCTCAGCTGTCGTTTGAAACCGACCTCAATCGGCTGACCGGGCGCGCGGGCGGGCCCGACCGGGCGGAACTGCTGCCGCGCGCGCTGTCCGGCGCGCTGGGCTATACGCTCAACCCCTGCGCCGCGCTGCGCGCCCGCTTCTCGCTCGCGCCCGGCGACCGGCGCACGCTGACGCTGCTGACCTGCGTGAGCGATACGCCGCAGGAAATCGAGGCCGCGCTTGAGCGCGTGGCCGGCGATTCGGCGGCTCGCGCGCGCGTGTTGGCCGGTACGCAGGCGCGCGCTATGCTCGATTTCCTCTCGATCGACGCCCAGACCCACCATCTGCTGCAGCGCGCGAGCGCCTTTCTGTTCTACCCGCAGCTCAAGCTGTACGAGGCGACCGAGGAAAAGCTGTCGCTCGCCGCGCTGTGGGCGCTCGGCATATCGGGCGACCTGCCGATCATCGCCACGTTCATCGGCAGCAAGGAGCAGATGGGGCTGGCCCAGTCGGCGGCGCGCGCGCACGAGTTCTACCGTGCGATGGGCGTGTGGTGCGACCTGATCCTGATTAACGACTACGGCAACGACTACCTGCAGCCGGTGCGCGACCAGTTGCAGGCGCTGATCGACACCTGCCATTTGCGCGAGCTGCACGGCCAACCGGGCGGCGCGCGGCTGCTCGAGGGGCAGTCGCTGACCGGTGCGCAGCGCGCGCTGATCCGCAAGGCGGGCGCGCTGGTGCTCGACGGCAACTCGGGTTCGATGGCGGCGCAGCTCAAGCGGCTGCTGAGCGTGCCCGCGCGCGCCGCGGCCCGCCACGAACCGATGCGCGCGTTTTTCCATCCGCCCGAAACCAAGCTGCTCCACTTCAACGGCTGGGGCGGCTTCCTGCCGGGCGGGCGCGGCTACCAAGTCGAGCTCAAGCCGGGCCATCCCACCCCGACGGCCTGGTGCAACCCGCTCGCCAACCCCCGCTTCGGCGCGATCGTCAGCGAGCGTGGCGGCGGTTTCTGCTGGGCGCACAACAGCCGGCTCAGCCGGATCAGCCCGTTCGCGGGCGACCCGCTGCGCGAGGGATTCTCGCAGGCGCTTCAGTTGTTCGAGCCGGCGACCGGGCGCGCGGCTGATTTGCTGCCGGTCGCGCCGCCCGCGCGCGCCACCCATCTACAGGGCGCGAGCCGGTTCGAGTCGGGCGCGGAGGGGCTCAACTGGACGCTCACCCAGTTCGTCGACGGCGAACTGAACGTACTGTGTACGCTCATACGCCTCGAGAACCGCTCGGACCGCGCGCGCAAGCTCACGCTGAGCGCCTCGGCGCGCTTTTTGATGGGCGCGGGCGCGGAGGAAGCCCGGCTGACCGAGGTCGCCCAGGAACACGACATGCTCATCGCGCGCGGCGCGATGGAGGGTGCGGCGTTCTTGGCGCTGCCCGGCGCGCAGGCGGACGATGGGGCGCTTAAGCTTACGCTGGACATCGGGGCGCGCGAGGCGCGCGAAGAGGCGTTGCTGCTGGGCCATTGCGCATCAATCGAGGGCTGCACGGCGCTGCGCAACCGCTTTCTCGAGGCCGGGGCAAGGGCACGGCTCGATCAAACGCTCAGCGCTTGGGATGCTCTGCTGTCGCGCGCGGCGCTGCGCACCCCGGACGCCATGGTCAACGATATGGTCAATCGCTTTTTGCCCTACCAGACACTGGCCTCGCGGCTGTACGCGCGCGCCGGGCTGTACCAGGCTGGCGGCGCGTACGGCTTCCGCGACCAGCTGCAGGACATGCTGTGCCTACTGCCGATCGAGCCGGGCAGGGTGCGCGATCATCTGCTGCTGTGCGCGTCAAAACAGTTTGAATCGGGCGACGTGATGCACTGGTGGCATCCGCCCTCTCTCGGCGTGCGCACCCGTATCTCCGACGACCTGCTGTTCCTGCCCTATGTGACCGCCTGCTACGTGCGCGAGACCGGCGACCGCTCGGTGCTGGACGAGGTGATCCCCTACCTGGCCGATTTGCCGTTGCCCGAGGACGAGGACGACGTGTACGCGCCCGCGCAGACGTCCGACCGCAGCGATTCGCTGCGCATACATTGCATACGCGCGATCGAGCGCGCCGCGCGCTTGGGTCCCCACGGCCTGCCGCTGATCGGCTCGGGCGACTGGAACGACGGCATGAACCGCGTGGGCGGTTCCGATGCCGGCGAGAGCGTGTGGCTGGGCGAATTTTTGTCGGTGGTGGCGCGCGACTTCGCCGACTGGTGCGCGCTGCCCGAAGAACAAGAGGGGCTGCTCACGCTCGGCGAACGGATGAAGCGCGCGGTCGAAGAAAGCGGCTGGGACGGGCGCTGGTACCGGCGCGCCTACCACCGCGACGGCCAGATTATGGGCAGCGGCGCAGGCGACGCGGGCGGCTGTCGGATCGACCTGATCGCGCAGGGCTGGGCGGTGGCGGCCGGGCTCGACGAGGCGCGCACGGCGCAGGCGATGGACGAAGCCTGGCGGCGCCTGGTCGACGAGCGGGCGGGCGTAATCAAGCTGCTGACCCCGCCGTTTAGCGGCGAGCACATCAACCCCGGCTACATCGCCGCCTACCCGCCGGGCGTGCGCGAAAACGGCGGCCAGTACACCCATGGCGCATGCTGGGGCGTGATGGGCTGGGCGGGCCTGGGGCAAGCCAACCGCGCGTGGAAGGCTTTCCGCATGCTGCTGCCCGTAAGCCACGCTTCGACCGCCGAACAGGCGCAAAAGTACCGCGTGGAGCCCTACGCGGTCGCCGCCGACGTGTACGGCGAGCCGCCCCACCTGGGCCGCGGCGGCTGGACTTGGTACACCGGCGCGGCAGCCTGGCTGTGCCGGCTGGCCTTCACCCACCTGATGGGCCTCGACAAGCGCGCTCAGCGCGCGCGCCTGAACGCGCTGCTGCCCGAAGAATGGGACGAGGCCGCGATCGAGTTGACCGTCGGAGGCAGCCGCTACCGCCTGACCGCCCGCCGCAGCGCGCAGTCCGTCACCCTCGACGGCGCGCCGGTTGGAGGAGAATTCATCGATCTGATCGACGACGGCCAAGCGCACGAAGCGGTATTCCCCTGCCGCAAATCGCGGGATTGAGCGCCTGAGGTACGGGCGCTTCCGCGGTAACGGACAACCCCGACAGGCGCGGGCGACCGCATGTCGCCCCTACGGCGTCGGGTCCCCCGTCGGTTCCGTCGTCGGTTCGGCCGCCGGCTCCCCCGTGGGCCCCGGCGTCGGCTCCCCCGTGGGCCCCGGCGTCGGCTCACCCGTCGGCGCGGGCGTGGCCTGTTGCGCGGTTACTTCCACAATGCAGCTGGCCTTGAGGCCGTTCTTGGTCGCGGCGGTGACCGTCGTGCGGCCGGGCTTTGCGCCGGCGCGCACCACGCCCTCCTTGGATACCTTGGCGACGGCGGGCCTTGAGCTCGTCCAGCGCAGCGCGTCCTCGGTGCCGTCCATCTCAAGGCCTTCCCTGAGGTCGAACGCGGTTCGGGCCGCCAGCACAATCTGATCGCGGGCCAGCGCGACCTGCGTGGGCAGTGTCTTGATCCACACCGCGGCTCGGTCGGACCGGCCGTTTTCGGTCGAGGCAACGATGATCGCCAGACCGTCGCGCCGCGCGGTCACCACGCCGTGTTCGTCGACCGTGGCGACGTCCGGCTCGCTCGAGCTCCACGCAACCGCGTGCTTCGCGGCGGTCTTGGGCGTGAGCTTTGCCTTGAGGCGCGCCGTGGCGGGCGCCGCCGCGCCCGAGCCGTTTACGTACAGCGTGAGCTCGCGCCGGTCGAGCTTCAGCGAGTCGACCGCCGCCAGCACGCGAACCGTCAGCAGTGCCTTCGCGCCGCTTCCGTCGCGCGCGGTCGCGGTGATGCGCGCCGTGCCGGGCTTGCGCGCGGTCACCACGCCCTCCGCCGACACCTTCGCCACCCTCGCGTTGCTGCTCGCAAACGACACGCCTTGCCCGGCCTCCGCGGGCAGCACTGCGACCTGCAGCGTCATCTGGTCGCCGGGACTCAGGCTGGGCCGGGCCGGCACGGCGGTCAGCGCGATCGACTGCACCGCGCGCGACACCACCACGCGGCTCAGCCCCACCAGCCGGTTGTGGCTGGTGGCGGTCAGCACCGTCTCGCCCGGCGCGACACCGCGCACCGCGCCCTTCTCGTCGACCGTCGCCACCGCTTGGTTGCCGGTGGCCCAGGCGATGCCCCGATGGGTCGCCTGCCTGGGTTCAAGCTTTGCCGATACGCGCACGCCGCGCCCGGCGAGCACATCGATCCGCTCGGGCAGCACCACCTTCGAAACCGACTCGATCACCCGCACCTTGAGCCTGCGCGACACCTTCTGCCCGCCGTCCAGCGCGCGCGCGGTCACGGTGACGGTGACTGCGCCCGGCTTGCGGGCGTAAAGCGCGCCCTCCCGCGTGACCGAGGCCACCCGAGCGTCGCTGCTCGTCCACGCAAACTCGACCGGGATGCCGGCCGGCTGCGCGGCCGCGCGCAGCGCCTTCGTCTGCCCGCGGTCGATCTCGTAGGTCTCAGCCGCCAGCGCGCCGCGCTCATCGGACAGTTCGATGGCCGACAGCCTGTGCGACACCTTCACCCGGCAGCGCGCGACCAAGCCGTTTTCGGCGGTCGCCGTGACCACAGCCTCGCCCGGCGCGACGCCGCGCACCCAACCGTCCCCGACCACCGTCACCACCGCTTCGTCGCCGCTCTTCCACTCGATCGCGCCCGGATTGAGCCCGATCGGGCGCGTGACGAGCGTCAGTTGCATCCATTCCTCCGGCAGCAGCGCCGCCGTACCCGGCAGCGCGATCGAGCTCAGCTTCTCCCGGACGGCGACGGCCATCGCGCCCATGACGCCGCTGCCGTCAAGCGCGATTGCCTGCACGACGGCCTCGCCCGCGCTCACACCTGTCACCACGCCCCAATCGTTGACTCGCAGCACGGAAGGGTCGCTGCTCTCAAAGCGCACGCCGCGGTTGCCCGCGTCCGCCGGCGACACCGTGGCGACGACCCACATCGATCCGCCCACGCCGACCTCCGCGTCCTCGGCGTCCAGCACAATCGCGGTGACCGGCGCTGTCACCACCACGTCGCACACGTCCCAGACGTCCGGATCCGCCGCCGAGCGCGCGACCACCTCGGCGACGCCCACCGACACCCCGCGCACCTGCCCCCGCTCGTCCACGGCCGCGACGGCCGGATCGCGGCTTTCAAAGCGCACCAGCCGGTCGGTGGTGTCCGCGGGCAGCAGCTCGGCCGTCAACGGCCGCTGCCGGCCCAGGAACACCCCGCACGTTTCGGGCAGCCGGACTTCCTCCACCGGAACGCGCACCATGATCCGCGCGCGGCCCTCGCGCCCGCTGCCGTCCTGCGCCCGGGCGATCAACGCGACTTCGCCGCCGCCCACGCCCACAAGCCGCACGCCCTCGTCCGTCCGCTCAATCGTCGCGACCGAGGGGTCGCCGCTCTCCCAGCGCAGCTCGCCCGACGCCTCCGAAGGCAGCACATCGGCCGTGAATTCGATCTGCTCGCCGCGCAGGATGCTTTCCACGCCCCTCATGTCGATCAGGATCTCCTCGACCGGCGTGGCCACTTCCACCTCGCACAGCGCCTGGGCCCCGCCGCCGTCAGCCGCGGTCGCCGCGACCACCGCCCGCCCCGCCTTGTCCCCCGCCTTGAGGAAGCGGTTGCCGCCCTCGTCTTCCACGATCTCGACGATCGATTCATCGCCGCTCGTCCATACGAGCGCGGGATCGGTCGCATTTTCAGGCGTCAGCCGCGCCTCGATGGGCCAGCGCGCATTGTAGCACAGCGCCTTTTGGGCAAGCGACAGCTCGATCCGCTCGACCAATACGGGCCTTACCTCGACCTCGAGCGCGCCGGCCGCCCCGCCTCCGTCGCGCGCGACCGCGCGCACGGTCACCTTGCCGGGCTTGACGCCGGTCACCAAGCCCGCGCCGTCGACCGTCGCCAGCGTCTCGTCGTCAACCGACCAGTTAAGCGCGCGGTCGGCGGCATCCGTCGGCAACACTTCGGAGAGAATTTGCAGCGTCTCCCCCACCCGCACATGGGCTTCGCCCAGGGTTGACAGCGCAACGGATTCGACCAGGATCGGATCGGGGGCAGGCCCTTCAGCGCGCGCCGCAGGCGTAACGAAGGCCAACAGCAACGCCATCAAAACGCCCATCCACTTTCCGCCCACGCGACCGCCCCCGTTCCTGCCATATATTTGAAATTATATCCCCTCGGCATCGGAAGCGTCAATAACGAATCAATAACAAATCTTTGAAGCTCACATTCGTCGTCCGGTTGGTATCATACCGCGTGAAACGGGATCATCTCGTCTCGCTCCTTAAGCGGGTCGGCGCTCAGCCGCCGGTCCCACAGCTCCACACCCCGGCGCACCGCGCGGTGGCCGTGGCGCGCCTTGAGCGCGTCGAGCGCGTCCTCCAGCCGCATTGCGCGCGCGCGGCGCTCGCTCTCGCCCAGAAAGTCCAGTTGCAGCGCGCCCCGCGCGGGGGTCAGCCGCGAACACGTCAAGCCCATGCTCCGCAGCGGCAGCGGCGACGCGCCGGCCTCGAACAGCCGCATGGCCGCCGCGGCCACCTCGCCGGTCAGGCAGCTCTCGGGCAAAAGCGGCATCTGGCGGGAACGCCAGCTGAGGTCGGGCGCGCGCAGCGCGATGCTCACGCAGCCCGCGGCCAGGTGTTGTTCCCGCATCCGCGCGCACACCGCCTCGGCCAGTTGGTACAGCACGCAGCGCGCCTGCTCCGGCGTCTCCACATCTTTGGGCAGCGTCACGCTGTGGCCGACACTGCGCGGCGGTATGTGCGCGCCGTCCTCGGCGACCTCTCCTGCGTCCAGCCCCAGCGCAAACGCCTTGAGCATGGCCCCGTGCTTGCCGAGCTTTAAGGTCAGCGCCGCCTCGTCGGAGCGCGCCAGGTCGCCGATCGTGCGGATGTTCAATTGCGTAAGCTGCGCAAGCGTACTGCCGCCCACGTACAGCAGCGCCTCCGCCGGCAGCGGCCAGGCCTTCGCTTGAAAGTCGTCGCGCTTAAGCACGGTGGTGCCGTCGGGCTTCTTCATGTCGGAGGCGAGCTTCGCCATCACCTTGCCAAACGACACGCCCACCGACACCGTGATGCCCAGCTCCGCGCGCGAGCGAAGCCGGATCATGTCGGCCAGTCGCTCGCCCGCCGCCACCGTGACCCCCGGCGCGCTGATGTCCAGCCACGCCTCGTCCAGCCCGTAGGGCTCTACCCGGTCGGTGTATTGGGCGTAAATGTCACGCAGCAGCCGCGAATAGCGCATGTACTGATCGAAGTGGGGCGGCAGCGCCACCAGGCCCGGGCACTTGCGCCGCGCCTGCCAGATCGGCTCGCCGGTCGCCACCCCCATGGCCCGCGCTGGCTGGTTCTTGGCCAGCACGATGCCGTGGCGCGCCTCCGAGTCGCCGCACACGGCGACGGGTTGCGTTTTGAGTTCCGGGCGGCCCAGCAGTTCCACCGAGGCGTAGAAGCTGTTCGCGTCCGCGTGCAGGATGACGCGTTCCATAGGACAATCCCCCTAGGCAAACATATGTTCTCATCGCTATTTTAGAACATTCGTTTGTGTTTGTCAAGGGGTGGAGCGAAAAAAGCGGCAGGGGGAATTCCCCCTGCCGCTTACCTCTAGCCTCTACCCCGCCTTGCGCTGATCTTCCCTGAAGGACGGCACCAGCGCGCGCAGCGCGTCGCGCACCGCTTCCTCGCCCTCGTCCATCGCGGCATCCAGCGCGTTCAGCTGCTTCAAAAACAGCGCCTCGTCCATCTCCATCGCGCTCAGTACCATAATCTTATCGTGGCAGGTCGTGTGCAGCGTCTCCGCTTCCTCGCTCATCGCCAGTTCCTCGTACAGCTTCTCACCCGGCCTGAGCCCGCAAAACTCGATCTTGATCTCCTCGTCCGGCGTGAACCCCGCGAGCTGAATCAGGTTGCGCGCCAGATCCACGATCCTGACCGGCGTGCCCATGTCCAGCACGAAGATGCTGCCCGTCTCTCCGATGCCGCCCGCCTGCAGCACCAGCTGCGCCGCCTCGGGAATCGTCATGAAGAACCGCGTGATCTCCGGATGCGTCACCCGCACCGGCCCCCCCATCTCGATCTGCTTCTTGAACAGCGGGATCACGCTGCCGTTCGAGCCCAGCACGTTGCCGAACCTGACCGCCATGAACCGCGTCTGCGAATGGCGCGCCATGTGCTGGATGATCCGCTCGGTCACGCGCTTGGTCGCGCCCATCACATTGGTCGGGTTGACCGCCTTGTCGGTCGAGATTTGCACCATGCGCCTTACCCCGTGCCGCGCCGCGCACTCGGCCACGTTCCACGTGCCGAAGATGTTGTTCTTGACCGCCTCCGACGGGCTATCCTCCATCAGCGGCACGTGCTTGTGCGCCGCCGCGTGGAACACCACGTCCGGCTTATGCTCGCCCATCACCTCGTCGAGCCGCGCCTTATCGCGCACCGAGCCGATCAAAACCGTCAGCTTGAGCTTATCCCCGAAGCGGCTGCGCAGCTCCTGCTCCAGCTCATAGGCGTTGTTTTCATAAATATCGAACACGATCAGGTGCGATGGCGCGAACGCCGCGATCTGACGGCACAGCTCCGAGCCGATCGAGCCGCCGCCGCCGGTCACCAGCACCGACTTGCCGGTCAGGTACGCCTCGATCGAGGCCATGTCCAGCTTGACCTCCTCGCGGCACAAGAGGTCCGCGATGTTCACGTCGCGCATGGCGCTGACCCTTTGCGGCCCGCCCGTCACGTCCTGCATCGCCGTCACCATGCGCAGCTTGCAGCCGGTCGACGCGCACACCTGCATGATGCGGCGCATCTGCGCGCCGGACGCCGATGGGATCGCGATCACGATGTCGCTGCACTGGTATTTTTTGACGTATTCCGGGATGCGCTCGGTAGAAGGCGCGATCGGCACGCCGCTGAGCAGCGTCCTGGCCTTGGCCGGGTCGTCGTCTACGACCACCACCGGCATGCCCTCGCGGTAGCCACGCGCGGCCATCTCCCGGATCACCGTCGCGCCGCCCCATCCCGCGCCCACCACCAGCACGCGCCGGCGCTGCTCGGGGCTGATTGCGCGCCGCTTGACGCCCAGCTGGTTTATCAGCCGGATGCTGAACCGCTGCCCTGCGATCAGCAGGAACATGATTAGCCACGCCACGCCGTAGACCACCTTGCCGTGCAGGAAGCTGTTGGCCTGTATGCGCACGCTGTTGCCGACCAACCCCAGCATGTACTGGAAGAACGACAGCCGCGTGCCCGTGCGCTCGAGCGCCGTGGCCACCACCGCGAACGCGTAGGTGGCCATAATGCCCAGTATGGTGCCCAGCAACAGCCGCAGCACCTCGCCGATGCTGGCGTAGCGCCACAGGCATCTGTACACGCGCGTCACGCAGAAGGCGGCGATGCAGAAAAGCGTCAACACCGGCCAGATGTTGACGTAGCGCTGCAGCACCGAACCGGGCACCGCCTTCTCGTAGCGCAGATACAGCGCCGCCAGGAACGATACGTTGACGATCACCACGTCGATCATGATCTGCAGCGCCATCTTGCTCGCGTGCCGCCAGCGCGCCGCCTGCTTGGTGTTTGGCATATCGTCTCCCCTTGCGCGATCGGGCGCAGTCTATGAATGGTGTCATTATACCATTCAGGGCGTCAAAGCGCAACATGGCATAATCGGGACGGGCCGCGGGTAGGATTAGACATAAGCAAACAAGCCGGGGAGGGGATCATGATGCCGAAGAGGCTGCTGGCGTTTTTATGCTTGGCCTTGCTGCTTACCAGCACCCCCGCATACGCCGCGCTCGAGGCCGAACCGCCGATCGCGCTCGAGTGCGAGAGCGCGCTGCTGCTCGAGCCCGATAGCGGACAGGTCGTCTTTGAAAAGAATGCCGACGAGCGCGTGAGCGTCGCCAGCGTCACCAAGGTCATGCCGATCCTGCTCGCCTGCGAGGCGATCGAGCAAGGCCGCGCGACACTTTCAGATATGGTGAGCATATCGCCGCGCGCGGCCGGCATGGGCGGGTCGCAGGTGCTGCTCGAGGCCGGCGAGCAGCAGAGCGTATCCGCGCTGCTCAAGAGCATGATCGTGGCCAGCGCCAACGACGCCACCGTGGCGCTGGCCGAGTTCCTGTTCGGCTCCGAGCAGGCCATGGTGCAGCGCATGAACGAGCGCGCACGGGAACTGGGCATGACGGGCAGCAACTTCGTCAACGCGACCGGGCTGCCCGCCGCGAACAATGTAACCACCGCCCGCGACGTGGCCGCGATGGCGCGCGAGCTCGTGCGCCACGCGCTCTTCTTCGACTACTCGACGATCTGGATGGACGTGATCGAGCACCCCGGGGCGCGGGTGACCGAGCTGACCAACACCAACCGGCTGACGCGGCTCTACGACGGCTGCGACGGCATCAAGACCGGCTCGACCAGTGAAGCGGGCTACTGCATGGCGGCCTCCGCCTCGCGCGGCGGGATGCGCCTGATCGCCGTGGTGCTGGGGGCCGAGACCAGCAAGCAGCGCTTCGCTGTCGCCGGCGCCATGATGGACTACGGCTTTGCCAACTACCGCAAGTACGCGGTCGCGGAGCGGGGCGCGCGGATACGCGGCAAGCTGCCGATCGACGGCGGCGACCGGCAGGCGATCGAATTGATGCTGGGCGAGAACCTGACGCTGCTGATCGCCAAGGGCGAGGAGCAGGACATTGAGCTGACCCCCGCGCTGCCCGAGCGCCTGGCCGCGCCGATCGCCGAAGGGGAGCAGGTGGGCGACGTGGACGTGCTGCTGAACGGCCGGCTCGTGGGCCGGGTGCCGGTGGTGGCCGCGGAAGCGGCCGAGCGGCGAGGGTATTTTGACGGGTGGAGGATGCTGATTCGCAGGTGGCTGTACAGCGCCGCCTGACGGCGCTTGCCGTAACCACCCCGCGTGAGCGATTATGGGCGTCCGGAGGGCTCGCCCTTTGGCGGGATCCGGGGGGCGGGGCCCTTGGCGTTCCCCCGTCCCCCGCGCCGCCGTATCCGGCGCCCAGGCACGAGAAACGCGGCCGGTTCCGGGCGACGGCGGCGCGGCGGCCCCGATGCGGCCGCAGGGAGCGAATCCCCGCCGCGTAAACCGCGCCCCCATTTGCCGCATGCTGGCAACTCGGCGGGCGATATGGTATAATCATCCATCCGTAGACAGCAGGCGCTCAACAGGGCGCCGATACAATTCATAGGGGGCGTGTGCCATGCGCGATCGGATGCGGCTGCTGTTTATCATGCTGGTCAAGGGCATGTCGGGCCTTGCGTTGATGGGGTTGGTGATCTTCGGGGCCGCGGGCAGCTTGCGCTATGCCGGTGGGTGGATGCTCATCGGCGCGCTCGCCGCGCTGATGCTGGGCTTGGGGCTGTTTTTGTGGTCCAAGCACCCCGATACGCTCAAAAGGCGCCTCAAGGCCGTGGAATCCGAGCGGGCGCAAAAGGGCTGTGTCGCCCTGATCGGCCTGCTGCTCTGCGCCTCTTTCGCGCTTGCGGGGCTCGACCATCGCCTTGGGTGGACGACAATGCCCATGTGGACATCGTTCGCAGGCTTGGCCGCCTTAACCTTCGGATACGGCCTGTTTGGCGCGGTGATCCTGCAAAACGCGCACGCCTCGCGGGTGGTGGAGGTGCAGGCGGGTCAGGCGGTCATCGCCACCGGGCTGTACGCCGTGGTCCGCCACCCCATGTACCTGGCGAGTCTTATGCTGTTCCTCTCCATGCCGTTCGTGCTGGCATCCTACGCCGCGCTGCCGCCCATGCTTTTGCTGCCCTTCGCGTTGGCGCTGCGCATCCGAAACGAGGAGGCCGTGCTCGCGGCCGGGCTGGCGGGCTACCCTGAATACATGCAAGCAACCCGATACCGGTTGATTCCCTACATCTGGTAGCCCGCCTGCCGCAACATCCGTGGCCGTTCGATAAGCGCCGGTTAAAGCATGCGTGGGATTTGACCGGCGCTTACCTACCGCTTCTTCTGGTTGCCGCGCTTGTTCAGGCCTCGCGGCAGATTCTTTTGCGTCTCTTTTTTCTGGGTGTCGTTGGCGTCCGTGGTGCGCAGTTCGCTCTCCTTGCGGTTTGACATGACTTCTCCACCTCCACCCCTATTGTCGCGCGCGGCGCGCTTCATTATGCGCCGCGCAGGCTTGAACGACGCGAGGGCTTGTGGTAGAATAAGGCATCCACATGAAAAGGATGTGAAGCCGATGCGGCTGGGCGCACTGGAGGCTGGCGGAACCAAGATGGTCTGTTCGGTGGGCGACGAGCGCGGACAAATCTTCGACCGGGTCAGCCTGTCTACGCTTACCCCGGAGGAAACCATTCCGCAGATCATCGCGTATTTTTCGGACAAGCAGATCGAAGCGCTGGGCGTGGCCGGGTTCGGCCCGCTCGACTTGGACAAATCGTCGCCGACCTACGGCCATATCACCACCACGCCGAAGCTTGCGTGGGTCGACTGCGCGCTGCTGCCGAAGCTGACGGAGGCGCTCGGCGTGCCCGCCGACATCGACACCGACGTGGGCGCGGCGGCGCTGGCCGAGCTTCAAATGGGCGCGGGCCGGGGTATAAAGAACCTGGTGTACGTCACGGTGGGCACCGGCATCGGCGGCGGCGTGATCGTAAACGGCGAAATCGTGCACGGACTGGTGCACCCCGAGGCCGGGCACTTCATCCTGCGCCCGCATCCGGACGATCCCGCGCCGGACGGGTTCTGCCCGTACCATAAGGGCTGCCTCGAGGGGCTGGCGAAGGGGCCGACGTTCGACGCGCGCTGGGGCGTCTCGTCGAAGGATCTGCCCCGTGGCCACGTGGGCTGGGCGATCGAGGCGTACTACCTGGCGCAGCTGTGCGTCATGGCGATCACGGTGCTGTCCACCGAGATGATCGTGCTGGGCGGCGGCGTGATGCTTAAGGATTTTCTGTTCCCGATGGTGCGCGAGCAGACGCTCAAATTGCTGGGCGGGTATGTGGCGCACGACAAGGTGCTGGTCCACCTGGACCGGATGATCGTGCCGCCGGGGCTGGGCGTCAACAGCGGCGTGACCGGCGCGCTGCTGCTGGCCGCGCGCGCGGCGCGGGGGCAGGGGCTGATGGCATGACCCGAATGGGGTGGGATTCGTCGAGTTTTTGTTCCCTGCAAGGCGTCTGCGCAGGAATACCGGGGGTATTTTTAGCGGAAGCGGCACACAGAAGGCGAAAAGGCGGCGGAAGACGCCCCATGAGCGGCCGTACCATCAACCCTTAAAGAAAGCATAAAAAACGGAGGCGGCCTTGCGGGTCGCCTCCGCCTGTAGACGAGGGTCGGATATTACGGATATTACGCCTCGGCGGGCGCGTTGACCGGGCACACGTCGGCGCAGGCGCCGCAGGAAATGCACGTGTCGGCATCGATCTCGTGCTTGCTCGCACCCTCGGAAATCGCGCCGGTGGGGCAGGCGTCGACGCACGCGCCGCAGTTGATGCACTCGTCGGAAATCGCATAGGCCATGGGAATACACCTCCATATTTTTCTCAGGGCATTATAGCATTGATCCGTACAAATTGCAAATGTATTTTCGAAACGGAAACGGATGTGAGGAACATGTCGAACGCATTGGAAAACGCCTGGGCGCTGCTCGGGGCCTGCACGCCGCTCAAGGGGGATTGCGGGGCGCTGTGCGGCGCGGCGTGCTGCGCGCCCGACGAGGACGGACAGGGCGCGGTGCAGCTGTTCCCGGGCGAACGGGCGCTGATCGGGGCAGTCGGCTGGGCGCGGCTCGAGGAAGCAGATGCGGGCGTCACGTTGGTGTGCGAGGGACATTGCGAACGCGCAAAGCGGCCGCTCGGATGCCGGATTTTTCCGCTGACGCCGGTGAGGCGGGGCGGCGCGTGGGACGTGCGGCTCGACCGGCGGGCGTGGGCGATGTGCCCGCTGATGGGCAGCGGCATCATGGGGCTGGCCCCGGATTTTGTGGAGGCGGCGCGCGAGGCCGTGCGGATGCTCGCGGCGGACGCGGAAATCGAACCGTTCCTGCGCGCCTGGGCGCGGCGGGAGCGCGCGTATCGGGCGCCTCTTACGGCGGAGGGATGGCGATAGGCGGGATCAAACGCTGCGATTGGGCGAACAGGAGCGATCTGAGCAAGCATACCGCGACAGGGCATGGGGCGTACCGGTCCACGACGACCGCCAACTGTTCAAGGCGCTGATCCTGGAGGGCCGGCAGGTGGCATCGTCGCCTCTTGCCTTCATTCCCCAATCCGCACCAGCCGCAGGCCCTGCGCGCGTTCGTGCAGGCGGTGGGAGATCGACAGCACCGTGCGGCCCGCGCAGGCGCGCTCCAGCGCGTCCAGCACGTGGCGCTCGGTGTCGCTGTCGAGGTTCGCGGTGATCTCGTCGAGCAGCAGAATGTGCGGCTCGGCGGCTACCGCCCGCGCGATCGACAGCAGCTGGAACTGGCCCTTCGAAAACGCGGCCTTGTCGGCGGGCGTATCGTAGCCCTGTTCGAGCAGCAGGATGTTTTCGTGCAGGCCCACGAGCCGCGCGGCATCCTCGACTTGCCGCCTCGTGATGGCGGGGTCAAACAGCGCGATCTGATCGGCCACCGTGCCGCTCACCAGGCGGAACGACTGCTCCACATAGCCGAACAGCTTGCGCTTCTCGGCGTCGGGGATGCCCGAAGCCTCCGCGCCGTCCACCAGCACCCGGCCTCGCTCGGGGCTGTACAGGCCAAGCAGCAGCCGGAACGCGGTGCTCTTGCCCGCGCCGGTCCGTCCCACCAGGGTCACCGCCTCGCCGCGCGCAACCGTCAGACTCAGGTCGTCGAACACGGGGTCATCGTCGTCGTACGCAAAGCGCACATGGTCGAATTCAATGCAGGGATCGGCGTTGCGGTCGATCCGGCCGGTCGCTGCCGCCCGCTCCGGCTCTTGCATAAATTCGTCGATCCGCACGACGCCCGCGACGGCGGACTGGATGTTTTGAATCTCCATGCCGATGCTCTCGAGCGGCTCGAACACCTTGCCGACATAGGCGATGACCGCCACCGCCGTGCCCACGCTCATGCCGAAAAACGCCTGCATGCCGTAGCCCCGTGCCGCGGCGACCATCATCAGCGCGATCACGCAGGAGCCGATGACAATCACGATCGGCGAATAGATCGAATCGTACACATTGGCCGCGTCGGTCGCGCGGTAGCTCTCCCCGATGTAGTCGTCGTACCTGCGCTCCATGTACTGCTGGCGGAACAGGTTGCGGATCATGCGGATATTCAAGATGGTTTCGGGCACGTGGCCCGTCACCTTGCCCACGGCGACGCGGTTCTTGATTTGCGCCGCCAGCATCCGCTTTTGGAACAGGCGCGTCATGAAGAACAGCGGCGGCGTGACCAGCAGCATCATAACGCCCAAGCCCCTGCTCTTTATGAAGATCACCGCCAGCACGCTCAGCACCTTGAACGCGTCGGCGACCATGCCGATGATGCCGTTGGTAAACAGCGAGTCCACCACATCCACGTCGTTCACGAAGCGCGAGGTGATCTCCCCGGGCTCGTGCCGCGTGAAGTAGGCGGCGGGCAGGCATGTGAGCTTCGCGCACATGGCGCTGCGCAGAGCGTGGGTGATCTTCTGCCCGAACAGGGTTATCATGACATTTTGGCCCGATTCCAGCAGCCCCGACAGCGCCAGCAGCCCAAAGTACTCAAGCGCCAGGTTGAGCGGGATCGACTGCCGCGCGGTCAGCCGGTTGACGATGCGCTCCAGGACCAGCGGCGGCAGCAGCGCCGCCCCGATCGACAGCGCGATCACGAGCCCGGTCAGCAGGGTCTCTCTCTTGGCGGCCGAGACGATGCCGCGCACCACGCCGCCCAGACCGCGCCTATGCTTCACGCGCGTCACCCCCATCCACTTGCGCGCGGTACAGTTCCGCGTAGGCGGGGTTATCCCGCATCAGTTCGTCATGCGTGGACAGAACGCCCGCACCGCCGTCCAGGTACAGCACGCGGTCGAGCTGCGAGAACATATACAGCCGGTGGGAAATCAGGATCACGATCTTATCGGCGGCCATCCTGCGCAGATTGTCGAAGATCGCGCGCTCGGTGCTTTTGTCCACCGCCGAGAAGGGATCGTCCAGCACCAAGATACCCCGCGCGTTGTACAGCGTGCGCGCCAGCGCAAGGCGCGCCTGCTGCCCGCCCGACAGCCGTACGCCGCCGCCGCCGACCGGGGTGGCGGCGCGCTGTGGCATCTGTGCGACCTCGTCCGCCAGGCATACCGCTTCCAGATAGGGCGCGGCATCCTTCGCCTCGCCCAACCGGATGTTCTCCTCGACGCTGTCGCTCATCAGTTCCGGCTCGTGGCCCATGTAGGTAATAAGCCGGCTGCGCTCATATAAGCTCAGCGCAGCGAGCGCCCGGCCGCCGACGCGGATGTCGCCCGTATAGGGCGCCTCGCCGATGAGCGCCTTGCCCAGCGTGGACTTGCCGCAGGCCACCGGCCCGGTCACGCCGACGATCTGCCCCGGGCGGGCGGACAGCGCAATGCCGTCGAGGATTTTCGGCCCGCCCGGCCAGGCGAGCGACAGATCGGAGATCTCCAGTTCCACCGGCCGCGAAAAATTTATCGTCGTCGATGTATCCGGCTCGACGTATTCCCGCATCAGCGGCTTAACCCTATCCCAGGACACCCGCGCCTTTTGCACGGCGTTAAACAGCCTGGCCGCCCTGGAGGATTTGAGCGCCATCCTGGCAAAGCAGGCCAAGAAGGCGGTAAACGCCGCGATGTCCCAATTCGCCCAACCGCTGCCCAGCACGTTCTTCCCGCCCAGGTAGAGCACCGGGATCACGCCGCACATCGAGATGATGTGGTAGATCGGCTGCATGCTGTTCTCCCACAGGTTGGCCGCGACGGCCTTTTTTTCGTAATCGTCCAAATGCGCTTCAAACGCCGCGTCGCGCCCTTGTTCGCAGCCGTACGCCCGGTAGGTCACGGCATTCGATATCCGATCCATAGAGGCGGCGTTCAGCCGGCCGGCGCTGTGCTTGTACGCCATGTTATAGCGCGCGACGCGGCCCTTGAGCCGACCGGCCAGCACGTAGGCGACGGGTGTGAACGCGCCCGAGAGCAGCGCAAGCCGCCAGTCGTAGGCAAGCAGCAGCGCGAGATAGGAGACCAGCACCACGCCGGTATCAAACACCTCGGTAGTGAACTTGCGCATGCCCTCCACGCAGGCATCCACGTCGGCCACCGCCTTGGTCATCACCGCGCCCAGGCCTTCCCGCTCCAGCTCTTCCCTGTCCTTGTTCACCAGGCTGTTGTAGAGCATGTGGCGCATGTTGCGGCTGACGTTGTTGGCGAACCGGCGCACGTAGAACCGCTTGACGCCGCGCATCGACTGCACGGCGAGTATCACGGCCAGGTAGATCATTGCCAGCGACACCATCGCCGGGAAATCCTGCTTGCCCTCCGAAATGTCAAGCAGCGTCTGCGCCAGCCGGCCTTCAAAATAAGGCCCGGCGATCATGCCGACATTGTACAGCACGCCCGACACGGTGGTCAGCGCAAGCGGCCACCGCTCCAGTTTGAAATAGGAGACAATGCGATCCGGCCGCTCGACATTCCTGATTTTCTTAGGGCCGGTCATCTCGAAGGAGCTCCTTCCATATGTGGCCTCCGTGCGTTGCGTCTTCGCAGTCATTATAGCACATAATCGGCGTTTGTGTGCCCTTCGGTGTGCATGCAATATCACGATGGCTGCGTGCATTCAATCAATCAATATCCCCGATTTGGACACGTCGGGCACGGTGCAGCCGGAGGCGTTGAAACAGCAGGGCCGCCGATCGCCGCGGCTCAGCTTCGAGCAGGCCACCTCGATCCGTTTCTGGCGCGTCGCCGGGTTGGCGGCGGCGCGTATCCACCGGAACCACGCCCAGCGCGCCTTGGCGGTGAGGTCGTCCCAACGGCCGGTGAGCCCGGCCCGGACGATCGCGTCCGCGATGTCGCGCGGGATGTCCGGCTCCGGCCACTTGTCGATCGGTTCCACGTCGAAGCGCAGCGTTCCCTCACCCGCCTGGCCCGGCGCCAGTTCAAGCCAGTGGCCGCCCTTGCCGTCCGGCTCAACGGCCGCCTCAAAGGCCGCGCCGCCCAACGTCCCCCGCACCATCGCCATGCCGCGGGAGGGCAGTTGCCCGCTGGCGTCTGCCGGCAGCCGCACGATCCTGCGCGCCCCGGCCGTCGACGGCGTTGCCTCAAATACGATACGCATGCCATGACCTCCTTCGTCCATGCGGACCCTATGATACAGAAATATACCCCAAATCCAGATTTTCAAATTATTTCCAAGGGTTTTTCCCCCTCGGTTTCCAAGTCAAATGCATCCATTTGCGCGCGGCGCGCGTCTAAGGTTTTGATGGACGAAAGACCAATCGCATCTCACCCGAGGAAAGGAGCAATATCCATGAAACATCCGATCAGAAAATACCTGTCTATCGCGCTGGCCCTGAGTATGCTCTGCCTGCCGGTCGCAGGCTACGCCGAGTACTGGGAACTCACTCCGTGGAAAATGATCGACGGCGTGTGGCAGTACGAGGATGTCGACGGCACCCTGTACCCGTACGACCCCACCGGGATGACCTTGCCCCCCGATGTAGACGGCATGGTCTACCCCGCACCGCAGGCCGAGCTCGAACCCGAACCAGAGTATGAGCCCGAGATCCCCGAGCAGCCCGAGATCCCCGAGCCCGAGATCCCCGAGCCCGAGATCCCCGAGCCCGAGATCCCCGAGTCCGAGATCCCCGAGCCCGAGATCCCCGAGTCCGAGATCCCCGAGCCCGAGATCCCCGAGCCCGAGATCCCCGAGCAGCCCGAGATCCCCGAGCAGCCCAAGGTCGTCGAGCAGCCCGAAGTCGTCGAGCAGCCCGAGGTCGTCGAGCAGCCCGAAGTCGTCGAGCAGCCCGAGGTCGTCGAGCAGCCCGAAGTCGTCGAGCAGCCCGAAGTCGTCGAGCAGCCCGAAGTCGTCGAGCAGCCCGAAGTCGTCGAGCAGCCCGAGGTCGTCGAGCAGCCCGAGGTCGTCGAGCAGCCCGAGGTCGTCGAGCCCGAGATCCCCGAGCAGCCTGAGGTCGTCGAGCCCGAGATCCCCGAGCAGCCCGAGGTCGTCGAGCCCGAGATCCCCGAGCAGCCCGAGGTCGTCGAGCCCGAGATCCCCGAGCAGCCCGAGGTCGTCGAGCCTGCGATCAATCCGGACGACCTGCAGGTGGAAATCACCCCGGTCTTCGCGGGCGAGAAACCCCAGTACGGCGAAGCCGTCCGGCTGCTGTCGGTGGTGCTGGGCGCGCCCGAAGGCGCGGCGCTCGACTACCAGTGGCAGTACCTGCCCGACGGCGGCGGTTGGACCGATGTGCCGGGCGCGAACGGCAGCACCTACGAATTCGTACTGGACGAAGCCAATGTCTACTACACCTGGCGGTTGCTGGTCACCCCGGTGAACGAAGCCGCCTAGGCCGCGCGTCGGTCATAGACAGGAAGGAGATTGTGCATGAAACGCAAACTGACCCTATGGCTCGCGTTGCTGATGGCGCTGATGTGCCTTATGCCAGCAGCGCTGGCTCAAGACGTACCGCCGGAAAGCAAGGAATCCAATGAAGTAACGATCCCGCTGCCCGAGCCGCCCGCCGAGACCAGCGAGCCGGTCGAAACCGGCGAACCCAACCTGGCGCTGTCGATGAGCCTCGCGCCGCAGAAAGTCGCGCCGGGCGGCAGCCTGGTGTGGACGGTCCAACTGACCAACAACGGCCTCACGGCGGTCACCAACCCGATCGTGACCGGCTATATGCCCGAGGATTTCGCCCCGGTCTATCCCGAGGCGCTGCCGGGCTACGACTCCGCCGCCAATCGATTCACCTGGTCGCCCCCGTCGGTGGGCGTGGGTGAGACGCTCACGCTGGCGATAAACCTGATGGTGGCTTCGGACGCCGTCGCCGCCGAGGCCCCGTTCAGCACCGTGCTGAGCACCTCCGACGGCCAGGTCCTGCAGACCGTGGTCGGCAGTGTGAACGTGGTGGAGGCCACGCTCCGGCTGAGCATGCGCTCAAATATCAAGCGTGCCGAGCCGGGCGACGCCGTGGCCTACACGATCGAGGTCACCAACACGGGCAAGATCGACGCGGCGGACCTGTGGCTCACCAACGACGTGCCCGAGAACATGACGATCGATCCCGGAGCGATCACCGGCAACGGCGAATACGACGCGGACGCGGGCCAAATCGTCTGGGAGGATTTCGACCTGGCCGCCGGCAAGTCCAAGACCTTCAAGTTCGTGGGCGTGATTCCGTCCGACGCCGCCGAGGGTGAAGTATACGTCAACACCGCGGAGCTGAACGACCTGGTTGCGGTCGCCTCGGTCACGGTGTACGAGCCGCAGCCCGAGCTGAGCATCACAAAGAAGGTCAACAACCGCACCCCCGCGCCGGGCACCACGGTGAAATATACGATCACCGTCAAGAACACCGGCGGCGCCGACGCCTACGATGTCGAAGTGTTTGACCGCCTGCCCGAGGATCTCGAGATCAACAAAAAGTCGATCACCGAGGACGGCGAGTACTCCGCGCGCAACAACGAGATCAGCTGGATGGTCGACGTGCCCGCCTACGACAAGGTGGTGCTGACGTTCAAGGCCTATGTGCCCGATTGGATGGAGGACGGCGACGTGCTGGTCAACCGCGCGCGCATCCCCGAGGTGGGCAGCGCCAAGGCCACGATGGTGGTGACCGAGGACGCCGTACCCAAGACCGGCGATCCCAGCGTGGTGCCCGCGGCCTGGGCCGCGCCCCGGCCCGTCCAGGGCCCGCCCACGCCCCAGAATCTGATCAAGACCCAGGCCGCCGCCCCCGCGCCGGTCGCGCCGCGCGAGGATGGCGCGGCGATCCCGCCGCCGCCGATCGCGGAAGCGTTCCAAGCGATCCACGCGCAGAACAGCGACATGGTGGGCTGGCTCAAGGTGGCCGATCAGGTGGACCTGCCGATCGTGCAAGCCCAGAACAACGACTTCTATATGGTTCGCAACTTCGACAAGAGGGATGACGAGGCGGGCGCGCTGTTCCTCGACGAGCGCAACCACCTGTACCCGAGCGACCAACACCTGCTGATCTACGGCCACAACATGAAAAGCGGCAAGATGTTCGGCAAGCTGTCCGCGTTCCGCGACCTCAAGTACCTCAAGGCCAACCCCACGTTCACCTTCCAGTCGGCCTACGAGGTCGTGCCCACCACCTATGTCACCGTGGCGGTGCTCGATGCGTCGATGACCAAGGACAATCCCGACTACCTCAAGGTGCGCAAGCCCAACTTCGACGACGAGGCCGATGCAGCGAGCTATATCGATTCGCTGAAGAGCCGTTCGTACTTCGATATCCCGGTGGCCTGGGACGCCTCCGATCGGCTGCTCTCGCTTGTGACCTGCTCCTACCTGCAGGACAATGGACGCCTGATCGTGATCGGCCGCCCGCTGCGTGCCGGCGAGACGCCCGAGTCGGTCGCCGCGCAGGTCGCGCAGGCGCAGGGGAAGGCGTAAAAAATTACCGCGACAGCATCATTTATGAGGGCCGCCTTCGGGCGGCCCAGACCATTGACAAACCCGGCGCCACTCTCTTGCGGCGCCGGGTTTGTCAATGCCCCGAGGCCGCCAAGGAGGGTATGGGCAGACCGCTCGGCGGCATGCGGGCGCGTACGCCATCCCCCCCCCGCCGCGTAAAACCCGCCAAAATCCTGAACGAGGGAATGTTTGAGATTGGCATAATACCGTGCCTTCCTGCCCCATCCGACGCAACCGCCTATGTGAAATTTATATTGACGTATGCTGGAACAAATTGTAAGATAACTCTGTCATATGTATGTCCGGACGGAGCGATTTGCTTTGGGGGGAGGAACACACCATGAAGAAAATCTTGGCGTTCTCGCTTGTCCTGGCCGTCTCAATCGGCCTGTTCCCGACTGCGCTGGCCGAAGGCAACACCGCAGAGGGCATGACGGCGCACGGCGCGGAACTGTGCGCCTATGTCGGAGAGGGCAACCTGCTGCGCGCGGTGGGCGAGCGCGAGCCCCTCGTTCAGGAGAGGGTGCGCGCCGTCGTCTACGCCTCCGACACCGCGCTGGTCTACGAGGTGGCCGACGAGTTTTGCGTCGACACCGACCGCGAGGGCGTGCTGACTGCGCTGGACGTGGCGGCCGATGTACCCCAACCGACCGCGATTGCCAGCGTCTCGATCGGCTCGGTCTGGTCGAAGGAGGACGGTCTGGTCTTCTATGCGCCGCACGACAACCCCTCGGCACTGATGCAGTACGACCCGGCGCTCGGCACGAGCGAGCCCGCATGCAACGCGGGCGCGCCGATCGCGCGGCTGCGCCTGTCGGCCGACGGCCTGCTGGTGGCCACCGAATCGGCCGAACGGCTCTACATCCCGGTGCTGCACAGCCTGGCCGATCCGATCTACCCCGCCCAGCGCGCGACGGTTGAGGTCGGCGATCGGTTCGAAGCGCTGCTCGATGCAAGCGGCGTGCTGTCCACGCGGCTGCGCGGCAACGCGCAAACCAATACGGTCGCGCAGGGCGTCACCGCGATGGCCGTCGAGGGGCCCATCGTGTACTTCCTGCAGGCCATCGACGGCCAGACCCACCTGATGGCCCACAACATCACGAGCGGCGCGGGCGCATCCGACATGTGCGCCTTCGGCGAGCCGATGCTGAACGAGCTGGCGGTCGGCGACGGCTTTATCTTCGCGGTGGGCGAGAGCTTCGTGGTGTACCGTTACGCGCTGCTGACCGGCGAGTGCGAGCCGTTCACGATGCTCAATAAGGCGGAGGTCTATCAGCCGGTGCTCAAGGCTTTCGACGGATTGCTGCTGATCTACGACGCCGCCAGGGAAGTCGACCAGAACTTCGTCAAGGCCTTCGAGGTGGGCGCCCCGGCCAGCCAGGAGGACGGCATCGTCCAGCCCGACCTCGACGCCGCCGCGCCCGAATCCGCGCCCGCCCCCGAAGAAGATGCCGAGGAGCCCGAAAACGACGGCTCCGGCATCGAGGACGAGCCCGCGGACTTCGAGGACCCGGTCGATAAGAAGGAGCGCGAGGCCCGCGAGAAGGCCGCCCGCGAGGCCGCCCGGAAGGCCCGCGAGGAAGCCGCCAAGAAGGAAGCCCCCGAGTATGCCACGCTGTCCAACGGCTCGCGCGGCGAGGCGGTCGTGCGGCTGCAGCAGCGGCTCAAGGAGCTGGGCTACCTGTCGGGCGCTGTGGACGGCGTCTACGGCAAATCCACCCAGCGCGCGGTCACCTACCTGCAGGGCGACATGGGCTACACCGAGACCGGCACGGCCGGGGTCAAGTTCCAGCAGGCGGTGTTTGGCGGCAAGGCCCCCTATTATGAGACCTATATCGCGCTTCGCAAGGGCGACGAGGGCGTGCGCGTGCGCGATTTGCAGACGCGGCTGCGCGCGCTGTACTACACCGCCGCCAGCGCGGGCGGGCATTACCGCGAGAACACCGTGGCCGCGGTCAAGCGCTTCCAGAAGCAGATGGGCTACAAACAGACCGGCAACATCACGGTCAGCCAGCTCAAGAAGCTGGGCAGCAAGTCGTGCGCGAGCTGCCACATCTACTTTACACTCAGCAAGGGCGACAGCGCGCCGGTGGTCAAGGCGCTCAATCAGCGCCTGAAGAAGCTGGGCTACTTCGACGGCTCGGTCACGAGCAACTATGGAAAGAGCACGGTGGAGGCGGTCAAACGCTTCCAGGCGCAGTACGGTATTATGGCCACGGGCGAGTGCGAACCCAACCTGCAAACGATGATCTACGACAAGAACGCCCGGCACTACGACGATCCCTCGCCCTATGAGCCGCAGCCCAAGCCCAAGCCCGGCCCGAGCGGCCAGGTCATCACCGACGCCCAGCTTAAGGTGGTCAAGAACTGGGTCGGCAAGTTCTATGGCAAGAGCATGAACGCCAAGAAGGCCGTCGGCAAGGTGCAGGATCGGCTGATCGACCTGAACTACATGTACGAAACCGACAGGACGCTCGTCTACGACAAAAACACCAAGGGCGCGATCCTGGCGTTTCAAAATGCCGCCATGCCCGGCGAGAAGCACACCGGTATCGCCGGCCCGAACACGCTGAAGCTGCTGTTCCAGTAGCATTTGTCCCGCGGGCAAGTGAAATAGGCCTGCGATGCGAGAGGAGCGCTGCGGCGCATAGGAGACTCCCCTCCTATGCGCCGCAGCGCTCCTCTCGCGCCTCAGGCCTATTTCACTGCGGCTCGTAAGCCGTCATGTTGCCGGCCCTTCTCGACGCGGCCACGCCTTCGAAATACTGATCCCAGCGCTTGGCCACCTGGGGGTTGCCCCAGATCATCGCGCTCACCCCGTCGGCGTCGTCGCCCAGTATGAGGCGCTCGTTGTCGGCGACGCCGGCCAGGATACGCAGCGCGGACTGCCGAGGCGACTGCGCGCCCGCAGGCGCGGGCAGCCCCTTGAAGATCGCCGTGGCCGTCGTGCCGGGCGTGGCCGAGTTGAACCGGATGCCCGCGTCCCAGTACTCGTAGCGCAGCACCAAGGTCAGCGCGTTCAGCGCCGCCTTGCTGGCGGAGTAGCTGGCCTGGTAGGGCATCGGCGTGAAAGCCGTGCCCGATATGACGTTGACGATCTGACCGTGCCCTTGCGCAAGCATCACCGCGAGCGCTGCGCGGCAACCGTACAGCGCCCCGTAGAAGTTGACGGCGAACACCCTCTCCCAGTCCGCCTGCGAATCGACAAACCCGTCAAGGCCGCCGTCGCCATCGCAGCGTTCCTTCAAGCGGGCGATCATCCCGGCGGTGTCCGGCGTCTCGGTGAACATGCCCGAACGGCCGACGCCCGCGCAGTTGATGAGGATGTCGAGCCGGCCGCCGAAGAACGCCGTCGCGGCGGCGATCATCGCCTGCACGTCTTCCTCCGCGCTGACGTCGCAGGGGATGCCCATGACCTTGCCGGGGTACAGGCCGTTGAGCCGCCGCACCTGGGCCTCGAGGCTGCCGCGGTTGTAATCGGCCAGCGCCACCTTCTCCGCGCCGTAGGCGAGCAATTCCTCGCACAGCGCCAGCCCGACGCCGGACGCGCCGCCGGTGACCGCGACGGTCTTGTCCTTGTAGTATGCCTCGTCCACCGTATCGGACGGCCGGTTCGCCCAATAGGCCCTAAGCCGCTCAAGCACCGCCTCGTCCATACCCGACTCGCCCATCTCGATCAGCTGTTGCAAGGCGTCCAGCGCCGCCAGTTCCTCGGGCGTCCTTTCCGCGTAGCTCGCGATAAAGGACAGCGTTCCGCTTCTGCGCTGACGCGCGAAGCCCAGGTAGATCTCGTCGTACACTTGGGCCATGGCGTCCGGCAGGAAGCATTGGGTCGCGCCGCTGACGTCGCCGTCGTCGCCCAGGATCAGGCGCTCGTTCCTCGCTACGCCGTTCAGGATGCGCTGGGCGGACTGATGCGGCGACTGCGCCTCGGGCGGCGGCGTATTGCCCTCGAAGATGGCCGTGGACGTCGTGCCGGGCGTGGCCGAGTTGAACCGGATGTTCAGGTGGGCGTATTCCGCGCGCAGCGAAAGCGTCAGCGCGTTGAGCGCCGACTTGGTCGCGGCGTACATGCTCTGGTAGGCCATCGGCGAGAACGCGATGCCCGAGATGATGTTGACGATCTGACCCCCGCCCTGGTCGATCATGATGGGCAGCGCGTGCCGGCAGCCGTACAGCGCTCCGTAGAAGTTCAGGGCAAAGCCCTTCGCCCAGTCCTCGTTGGTCGACGGCTCGGCGGCGGCGATGCCCTTGGGCAGCAACGTGTCCGGCTGCAGGGTAAACATGCCGGCCAGGCCCGCGCCCGCGTTGTTGAAAAGCAGGTCGAGCCGCCCGCCGCCGAACGCGCGCGTCTCGCCGATCATGCGCTCCACATCGCCTTCGATGGTCACGTTGCAGAAGATGCCCTTCACCTTGCCGGGGTACGCCTCATTCAGCCGCGCTTCATGCTTCTTTAGATTCTCGCGGTTGAAGTCGGCCAGCACCACCTTGTCGGCCCCGCTTTCCAACAGCTCCTCGCACAGCGCCAGCCCGATGCCCGACGCGCCGCCGGTCACGGCGCAGACCTTACCGGCAAAATACGCGCGATCGTATTCCATTGCTCAACCTCCTTACTCGTATACCTGATGCTCGCGGCACAGCGTACACTGGTCGTAGCGCCCGGTGAACAGGTACTGCATCACCTCCGGCACTTGCGCGTCGGGGTATTTGTGCAGCGTCGTCAGGCTGTCAACCCAGTTGTCGCTGACCATCCAGCCCGCGCCGATCACCGAGACAATGGGCAGCTCGCCCCAAGGATCGTTCGGCGTCGAGTTCAGCGTGACCTTCGCCGTCGCCGGATCCCAGGCGGTAAACCGGGTGGGGCTGTCATAGGCGAGTATCTCCATGCCGTTGAATCCCGCGTCCGGGTCGATCCTGTACCGGAAGTTCAGGCAGCCGCCGCCGGTCACGATCGGATTTGCGCGCGAGCAGCCCTCCTGCGCGGTCGCAAAACCGGGCTGGTTGTACCGCCCCATGTCGAGCTCTACGTCCACCAGCCGCACGCCACCGCGCTCGATGAAGCAATGGCCCCGACGGTCAAGCCGCTCTACATGAATCCTTTCGCACAGCTTCTTGGGCAGGCCGCTCGTCTCGCGCCCGGAGATCATGCCCATCAGCGCGCCGGGGCCCGAGAGCATCAGGCCCAGGAAGTGCAGGCCGGTGACGCCGTTGTACTCGGCCATGATGCCGATGCCGCCCTCCATGTACCATGGCCCGAAGGTGGGTTCACGAATGTTGACGATGTAGATGTAACCCATGCCGGGATCCGCGACCTTGAGCGGAGGCGGCAGCAGCGCCTGCGCCCTTTCCGTATCCAGGTTCACGAACACCTGAATGCCGTACTGGTGGTTCATCGCGCCGTTCTTCATGAAATTCGCCAGCCGATCCATCGGCACGAATACCTTGTTTTCCATCATTAAGCGCTCCTCTCACATCGGTTCAAACACAAACGCCCTGCCGTGCGCGTCCTGCGTGGCTTCGAGGATGCGCCCGCCCCTTTGTGCGTCGCCCACCACATGTACGTTGGAGAAGGCCGCGCGGAACGCGTCGGCCACCGCCCTGCGCGCTCGCACGCCGACGGCCAGCACGACGCAGTCGGCCCGCACGGACACGGTCGCGCCGTCGGACAGCCGCGTAAGCGCAACTCCCTCGGGCGTGACGCGCATAAGGCGGTGTCCCACCAGCACCCGCGGGTTATGGGGCGTGATGCGGCTCATCACGTCGTCCACCACGGTCGGGAACATGCCGGGGCCGAGCGAGTCCAGCATCTCCACCAGCGTCAGCGCGCAGCCGTCCATCGCCAGCATCTCGGCCGTCTCCAGGCCGGTCATGCCGGAGCCGATCACCGCCACGCTGCCCTTGGGGCGAACGCGGCCCAGCAGCACGTCCTCCGCCGTGCATACGCGCGCGTCGTCGACGCCGGGCACCTTCGGAACGACCGGCTCCGCGCCGCAGGCCACGAACACGCCGCAGGGCTCGATGGCGCGCACCGCCTCGGGCGTGACCGCCTCACCCAGGCGCACCTCGACGCCCGCGCGCTCAACCTGCGCGATCAGCGAATCCACATAGCGCGCGATCTTGTCCTTGCCGTAGCCCTTGTCGGCCGTGTTGAGCGTGCCGCCGAGCCGCGCGTTTTCGTCGAACAGCACCGGGTTAAAGCCGCGCTCCGCCAGCACCAGCGCCGCCTCGATCCCCGCGGGACCGCCGCCGACGACGGCCACGGCGCGTCCGCCGCCATTCAAGGCGGGGTGCGCGAACTCGCGCTCGCGCCCGGTGACCGGGTTGACCGCGCACTTGACGCGCCGGGTTTTCACGATCTCGCCGAAGCAGCCGAGACAGCCGATGCACTTGCGGATCTCGTCCGTCGTTCCGGAAAACGCCTTGTTGCACCAGTCGGGGTCGGCCATCTGCGCGCGCCCGACGCCCACGAAGTCGCACGTTCCGTCCGCAAGCAGCGCCTCCGCCGCGTCGGGGTGCTTGATGTTGCTGACCGAGATGACGGGGATATTGACTGCGCGCTTGACCGCCGCCGCCATATGCCGCTTGTAGCCCTCCGCGTAGGTGCCGGGCTCGAGACAGGCCTGCGTATAACAGCTCACGTTGATCGCGTCCGCGCCGGCTTCCTCCAGCGCGCGGGCGATCTTCGCGGCTTCTTCATGGTCGATGCCGCCTGGCAGCGCCTCCTCGGCGTTGATGCGCACGCTGATCGGGAACGCGCCGCACATTGCGCGGATACCCGCGAGGGTCTCGCGCACAAAGCGCATCCGACCGTCAAAGCTGCCGCCGTACGCGTCGGTGCGGAAGTTCATGGCCGGGGACAGGAACTCGTTAATCAGGTAGCCATGCGCGGCGTGCAGCTCCACGCCGTCCGCGCCCGCCGTCTGCGCGATCCAGGCGGCCTGCACGAATTTCCGCGCCATTTCCGCGCACTCTTCTTCAGACAACGCGCGCGGCACGACGCCGGACATCGGAGCCGCTACGGCCGAGGGCGCGACCGGCCGCTCGCCGCCGATCGCCTGAGAGGCCTCGCGCCCCGGATGCTGCAGCTGGATGAAGATGCGGGTCCCGTACTTGTGCACGGCGTCCGCGAGCCGCTCAAGCCCCGCGATGTCGCTCATCCGATACGCCGCCAACTGGCAGGGGTCGCTGATGCCCGCACCGCCGGCGACGCGCGTGACCTCGGTGATGATGAGGCCGCAGCCACCCCTGGCCCGCGCCTCGTAAAACGCGACGATGTCGTCGGTCACACCGCCGTCCGCCGCGGCGAGGTTCACGCCCATCGCCGGCATGACGACCCGATTGGGCAGGGTCAGGCGGCCGATCGTGCCCTCGCTTCTGAGCCGCTCATACATTTGCTTCAATCCCCTTCTTTCTGTCTGCGTTTGGCTGCGTATAGCGCAGTATGGCTAAGTTGACGGTCGGTTTTGTCAGCAGCGTCGTGAACAGCAGGCGGATGACGAAATACTGGAAGAAATTCATGTCCTCAAAGCCGAAGAAGGTGAATACCGCCCAGAACGCCAGCGCCGCGACGATCATGATGGGCACGAGCAGCGTCAGCGCAAATAAGGCGGGCGAGGCGGGCATCCAACCGACCCACCTGTTCTCGGCCTGCGCGACCGGCAGCGCGCCCGCCGTTCGCGCGGCGCGCATGTTCCGGGCGATCGGGTAAGCCATGCTCACCGTGACAATCGCGCCGAGAATCGAGGCCGAAATCACGATGCCGGCGCGCGTGGTGGGCGGGATGACCACGTGCTGGTCGCGGATGATCGTGCCGCCGAGCGCGAGCCCGAGCAGCATGTTCAGCCCGAAATCGTTGCGAACCGTATCGAACCATTCCTTGAAGGTGGACATGCGCGGCAGCGGATTCTTGACCGGCTGCGCGCCCTTTTGCTGTGCGTCCGATGCGCGCGCGCAGTCGGGCTGCACGTACCGCAGAATGGCCAGTTCCACGATCTTGGCCGACAGCAGCGTGGTGTAGATGACCCTCCACACCGCGAAGCGCGCGAAGGTGAACGCCTCGATGTGAAAAAAGCGGATGACGAACGCGTTGAACAGCGGCGCAAGCATGGCAAAGACAGCGCCGAAGACGAGGGCCAGCGGCAGCGGATGCTTCGGCAGTTTCTGCATCAACCGGCTTTGCGGCGCCTCCCGCGGCAGCCGCCCCTGCGCGCGCAGCCGACCGACCATGAACCGCACGATGAACACGTCAATCAGCGACGTGGTAATCCCGCAGATGCCCGCGTCGGCCAGAATACCCCCGAGCGTCAGCGACCGCCCATAGTAGAAGATGAACGCCACCGCCAGGTTGATGATCGCCGTCAGCAAGATGATCGGGATGTTGTCGATATAGGGCAACCCGGCCGACCAATTCCCGTCCTTGGATGATGCAGCCATCGATCTTCCTCCCCTTCGAGCGCGCGGCTTTGCCGCGCGGCAAATTCCACAACGCCTGCCATATAATGCCAATATAACAGAAAATCGGCTCGCTGGAAAGTGCAATCCCGCCTTCGAAAATGCTACGCCCCGAGCGGTTATAAAATGTATTTTTTCAGCTCGCGCGGGCCTGAAATGGACAGCTTTTCGTAAATTTCCCGCATGATGTTTCGGAATCTGCCCACCGAGATGCCGTACTGCCGGGCGATCTTGGCGTGGGGTACGCGGCGCGCCACCTGCAGCGCGAAATGATATTCCCGAAGCGACAGGATCAGCGTGATGTTGTCCTTGGTGAAGCGGTTGTGAAAGGTGATCCAGTTTCTCCACGTGCGCTTCCATTGCTTAAGGACCCGCTCGTAACAGTCGGGAAATTCCTGCGCCAGGACCTGCTCCATCAGCCCGCCGAAAAGCGTCACATGCTCCGCGAACGGCGTGATCAGGTCGTGAGGCAGGGCAATGCGACAGGCGTCCAGCAGCCAGCGCCGCGCCTCCTCGTCGCGTTCGAGATTGTGGCAGGAAACGGCGCACATCATCCGCAGGTAGATGTCATACGGCGCGATTCCTTTTTCCGGCGCGCAAACCGACTGCGCGGTCTGCGCCACGGCCAGCATGGTCTGAAATTGTCCGAGGCAGAGGAAGTACTTCGAGCGCAGGTAGAGCGCATAGGGCCGCACCGCGGGCGGGAGGGCGCCCAAATCCCCCTCCCTCAGCCATTCGGGCACCAGGTTCGGAGCGGCCACGCTGACGGCCGCGGTCGCAAGCCCCAGTTCCGCGAAAACCCTGACGGTTTCGTCCGCGGTGGTCTCGACGATCCGTTTCAGCCAGCCTTCGATCTCGGTGTAGGCGCGGTAATCGCCCGTGCTGATGGCCGCGGCGATGGCCCCCAGGCTGATGCGCAGCCGCGCCGCGTCGTCGCGAGAGACGTTTTGATAGCAGGCCATCACCCGCTCAAAATCGCCTCGCTGATAGCAGATTTCCGCTTCGTAGATGAGCCGCAGCCTGTCCTCGCCCAAGGTCTCCAGGATCGCGTCGGGCCCCGAAGCGGGCAGAGGCCCGGCGGTGGACGCGAACAGGCCGAGCAGTTCGGCGGATAGAACGCATGGATGCGGCTTGTCCCGCCTGAGATCGGCGGGCTTCTCCGCGCCCAGCGGGATCATCCACGCCCGGCCAAACGCCTGCGCGCCCGGTATCCGCTGCTCGGCCGCCAACCGCTGCACCTGCCGGAGCGAAACCCCCCACCGTTCGGCCGCCTCTTGGGCCGTCATATAGCGCATCCCGCCGCCACCCTTCGCGATCAATTGACAGCGCCTACCCGTCGTATTCGCGACGGATAGGGATTGTTAAATTTCCGATCGCCGCTCGCCGCCCTCACAGAAGTAACCCCCCTGCTCATGGCGGCCCGCCCTCTTTGCATGCCCATAGCATAACATTCTCGGTTCTTATGCGCAAGCATACAGGCCTGTTTGGGGTGGAAAAACGCGCCGTTCTGTCAACCATCTTTTCAAGAAAGTCCTGATCGAATTTCGCTTCCGGTTCGCGCTTTATCGCGTCTTCATGGGTTGCGGGTGTATAAAGGTTTTACTTGACACCGCTGTGCGCGCGTGCAATAATAACGATCGGATATGCCTTATCCAGAGTGGTTGAGGGACGGGCCCGATGAAACCCGGCAACCGGCGCGCTTGGCAGGCGCATGCGGTGCCAAATCCCGCGGCGCGTTTTCGCGCCGGAAGATGAGGCGCACGTTGATGCATGCGGGCTCATCTTCGAGCCCGTGTTTTTTATTTACTGAGGGAGGTTTTATTGATGCGTACGCTGTTTACTTCCGAATCGGTGACCGAGGGCCACCCGGACAAGATGTGCGACCAGATTTCCGACGCGGTGCTGGACGCGATCCTCGAGCAGGACCCGGGCGCGCGGGTGGCGTGCGAGTGCGCCGCCACGACGGGACTGATCCTGGTGATGGGGGAAATCACCACCAACTCTTACGTGTCGATCGACAAGATCGCGCGGCAGAAGGTGATCGAGATCGGCTACGACCGGGCCAAGTATGGCTTCGACGGCAACTCCTGCGCGGTAATGGTGTCGGTGGACGAGCAGTCGCCCGACATCGCGATGGGCGTGAACGACGCGCTCGAGGGGCGCTCGGAACACCGCTACGACATCGGCGCGGGCGACCAGGGCATGATGTTCGGGTACGCCTGCGACGAGACCGAGGAATACATGCCGCTGGCGATTTCGCTGGCGCACCGGGTGACGCGGCGGCTGGCCGAAGTGCGCAAATCGGGCGAGATCGCCTACCTGCGTCCGGACGGCAAGTCGCAAATCACGGTGGAATACGAAGACGGGCGACCGGTTCGCGTGGACACGGTCGTGGTATCGACGCAGCACGCTGCGGACGCCGCCCGCGAGACGATCGAGCGCGACGTGATCGAGCGCGTGGTGAAGGTCGCGGTGCCGGCCAAGTGGCTCGACGACAACACGCGCTACCTGATTAACCCCACGGGCCGGTTCGTCGTGGGCGGGCCGCAGGGGGACTCTGGGCTGACCGGGCGCAAGATCATCGTGGACACCTACGGCGGCTACGCGCACCACGGCGGCGGCGCGTTCTCGGGCAAGGACCCGACCAAGGTAGACCGCTCGGCGGCCTACGCGATGCGGCACGTGGCCAAAAACCTGGTGGCGGCGGGCCTGGCGAAGAAGTGCGAGGTGGGCGTAGCCTACGCGATCGGCGTAGCCGAGCCGGTCTCGCTGACCGTGGACAGCTACGGCACCGGGGCCATGAGCGACGAGGCGCTCTCCGCGCTGGTGGGCAAGGTGTTCGACCTGCGGCCCGCGGCAATCATCGACCGGCTGAATCTGCGCCGTCCGATCTACGCGCAGGTGGCGAGCTACGGCCATTTCGGGCGCAACGACCTGGATCTGCCCTGGGAGAAGCTGGATTACGTGGATGCGCTGCGCGCGTAAACCCATTTCTCCGCGCAGGGGCGCCCGCAGGCGGGGCGGCGGCCCGATAACAGAACCAAATGGATCGTGATCCTTCAGCCTGACCGCCTCACCCTTCTGCGTCATGGCTGTCGTTTGAGCGACGCATCGAGCGGGCAAAAATCCAAATAGCGCCCGTCCGCATACCCGACGCCGCCGCCGCGCATCTCCACACGGCACCAGCCGTCGGCACGGCGGCACGCGCGGACGGTTTCGTCCGCGTTCAGCTCGCCGATGCGTTCGCCCGCGCTGCCCGGCAGACTGCGCACCGCGAGCGCCTGGCAACGCACCCGCGCGAGCAGCGGCTGTTCCTCGCAGGCGCTTATCTCCGCTTCGGATCGCGCGGCGTACAGCCCCAGCACGCAGGCCCGCAGGTAGCCCTGCTTGCCCGACAGCAGCATAACCGGCCGGTAACCGGCGCGCTCAGGCCCGGTGACCAGCGCGCACGCGCCCGGCCGCATCGCGGAGAGCGCCTTGCCCTTGGGCTTGGCGGTGGCGCGCAGCACGTCGCGCGCCGACAGCCGCGCCAACGTAACCTCGCCGAGCACCCCGCCGAACGGCTCGCCCGGCGTCTCGACCAAGCGGGCGCGCACGTAGCCCAGCTTGCCGGTGGCGGTCATCACCGGCAGGAACTTGCGCACGCGCGCGCCCATGACGCACACGCACGCGCCGCGCGCAAGCCCCCCGCGCGCCTTCGCGCCGCGCTCGGGGCGCTTCAGCAATCGCGCCCTGCCGACGATCCGCGCCGTGTTCAATCCGACGATGCCCATCAATCGCACCCACCCTATGTATCCCGATCAATTCACACCGATTATAGCATGCGCGTACCGGCGGCACAACGCGAGTATTTATTTCTTAACATATCCTTCCACCAATCAGTCGAAAATTGGCGTATAATAAAGAAGTGTGGATTTCTACCGAGGGATCATGAGGTATGGAGGCAACAGACATGGCACTGATCGACAGAATCAAGGCGAGAGCCTGCGCGGATGTCAAGCACATCGTGCTGCCCGAGGGCGAAGAGACGCGCAACATCCGGGCCGCGGCCAAGATCGCGCGCGCGGGCATCGCTCGGATCACGCTGCTGGGCGACCCGGCCAAGACGCGCGAAGCGGCGGGCGAAACCGATCTGACCGGCGTTACGATCGTAAATCCCGCGGCGTCGTCCAAGGCGGCCGCCTACGCGGAGGCGCTCTACGAGATTCGCAAGGCCAAGGGCATGACGCTTGAAGAAGCGCGGGCTCTGGTGGCCGACCCGATGTACTACGGCGTGATGATGGTGAAGATGGGCGACGCCGACGGGCTGGTTTCGGGCGCGATTCACTCCACCGGCGCAATGCTCAAACCGGCGCTTCAAATCATCAAGGCCAAGCCCGGCATGAAGACGGTGTCCTCCTGCTTCCTGATGGAGTGCCCCGATCGCTCGTTCGGTCATGACGGCGTGATGATCTTCGCCGACTGCGCCGTGATCCCAAGCCCCACCGCCGAGGAGCTGGCGAACATCGCGCTGGGCGCGGCCGACAGCGCGCGCGCGCTGGCCGAGATGGAGCCCAAGGTCGCCATGCTGTCCTTCTCCACCAAGGGCAGCGCCAAACACGACCTCGTGACCAAGGTGCAGGAGGCCACCAAGATCGCCAAGCAGATGGCCCCGGAATTGCTGCTCGACGGCGAGTTGCAGCTGGACGCCGCGCTGGTCGAGGAAATCGGCCGCCTCAAGTGCCCGGGCAGCCCGGTGGCCGGCCAGGCCAACACGCTGGTCTTCCCGGATCTTGGGGCCGGCAACATCGGCTACAAGCTGGTGCAGCGGCTAGCGGGCGCGGAAGCCTACGGCCCGGTGCTGCAAGGCATCGCCAAGCCCTGCAACGACCTGAGCCGCGGCTGCTCGGTGGACGATATCGTGGCCACGGTGGCCATCACCGCCGTACAGGCGCAGGGCTGACGATAGATCGCGAACCTCTTCAGGAGGTTTGGAGGGCCGCAGCCCTCCATGTCCAATTATTTGTGCCGGCTTTGCCGGTGAAGTGGATTCCGACAAAGGGCGAGCTTGCCCGCCCGACTTGGAATCAATTCATGCAGCCGGATTGCGCCCGGAAACCCCGCAGGCTTTTCTGCAATCCGGTGCCCCCGTAGCCCAACTCCCTCGTATGCGGCCGCAGCCGGATGCGAGGGATCCCGAATATACACGCCGGAGGGATTCTCATGAAGATTCTGGTCATCAACGCGGGCTCCTCGTCACTCAAGTACCAACTGATCGACATGAAAGACGAGTCGGTCATCGCCAAGGGCATCGCCGAGCGCATCGGCATCGACGGCAGCAACCTGACCCACAAGTACGGGGACGGCGGCAAGTACCAGGTCGCCACCCCGATGAAGGATCACACCGAGGCGATGAAGTACGTGCTGGACGCGCTGCTCGATAAGGCGCACGGCGTGATCTCCTCGATCGACGAGATCGGCGCGGTGGGCCACCGCGTACTGCACGGCGGCGAGAAGATTACGAAATCTACCCTGATCGACGACTACGTGCTGTCGGTGATCGAGGAATACATACCGCTGGGCCCGCTGCACAACCCGGCCAATCTGATGGGCATCCGCGGCTGCATGTCGGTGATGCCGAACACGCCGATGGTGGCGGTGTTCGACACCGCGTTCCACCAGACGATGCCGCGCCAGGCCTTCCTGTACGCCCTTCCCCAGCACTATTACCGCGAGATGGGCGTGCGCCGCTACGGCTTCCACGGCACCTCACACCGCTATGTGGCGGGCGAGATCGTAAAGAAACTGAACAGGCCGAACACCAAGGTGGTCATCTGCCATCTGGGCAACGGCTCGTCGCTGTCGGCGGTCATCGACGGCAAGTGCGTCGATACCTCGATGGGCCTGACCCCGCTCGAGGGCGTGATGATGGGCACCCGCTCCGGCTCGCTCGACCCGGCCATCGTGCAGTTCATCGCCGAGCGCGAAGGCAAGAGCGCCACCGAGGTGGTCAATATGCTCAACAAGGAATCGGGCATGCTGGGCATGTCGGGCCGGTCGAGCGACATGCGCGACGTGTACGACGGTGCGGGCGAGGGCGATCAGGCGTGCAAAGACACGCTGGACGTATGGAACTACGGCGTCAAGAAGTACATCGGCGCGTACGCGGCGGCGATGGGCGGGCTGGACGCCATCGTGTTCACTGCCGGCATCGGCGAGAACGAATACCGCGCGCGCGTCTCGCTGTGCGAAGGGCTCGAGTTCCTGGGCGTGGAAATCGACCATGAGGTCAACCGCTCGCTGCGCGGCAAGGAGGCCAAGATCTCGACCCCGAACTCGAAGGTCGAGGTGTGGGTCATCCCCACCAACGAGGAACTGGCGATCGCGCGCGACACCTTGGAACTGACCAAAAAATAATTTGACAAACCCGCTGTGTGCCCCTATAATGTCAAAGGTTGACTCTGTGAGGTGAATCCCATGCTGCTCGACATTTCCCGCGCGCTCAAGAACCCCGGCCAGAGCTACCCCTTCTCGGGCGCTCTCTCGCTTGAGGCGATGGATGTGCTGGACGATCCGGTGCGGTTCGAGGGCGTGGCGATCGACGGATCGTTTACCGGTGCGGTGGAGTCGGTGAAGGTCGTCGGTCGCGTGCGGGCGAAGGTACATACGCGTTGCGCGCTCTGCCTGGACCCGGTCGCATTTGATCTGGACGCGCCGCTTGCGGAAGTGTTCACCCGCACAGTGGATCCCGAGGATCCCGACCAGCGCCCGCTGAACGGCTATGCGGTCGATCTGACCGATCCGGCCAAGGACGCGCTGCTGCTGGCATTGCCGATGCGCGCGCTGTGCCGCCCCGATTGCGGCGGGCTGTGTCCGGTTTGCGGCGTCAACCTGAACCACCGGCGCTGTACATGCCAGGAGGGCGGCGAACGCCACAATCCCTTTTCGGCATTGGATGAATTGCTGACAGAGGATGAGGAGGTGTAACCATGGCCGTACCGAAAGGAAAAACTTCCAAGGCGCGCAAGAACAGCCGTCGCGCCGCCAATTGGAAACTGGAACTGCCGGGCATCGTCAAATGCCCGCGCTGCCAGAAGATGAAGCTGAGCCACCGCGTGTGCAAGCATTGCGGTTACTACGATGGCCAGCAAGTGGTGAAGGTCGAAACCGACGCCAAGACCAGCGCGAAGTAATTGCGCAAAATCAGGGCCCGCGCCATCGGCGCGGGCCCTTTTACGCTTTGCTATCCGGCAAGGCGGCGGCGTGGATTTGTTTGCGCCCATACCCTCAGCTAAGCCGATCTGCGCAAAGGCGATCATGCGCCTCCCATTCCTCCGGAGATTGAGGGGTGTATTCGCGGAAGGTGCAGCTATTCCTGACCACCTCGCGACCTTGCGCGATCGACGCGATCTCGCCGCACGCCAGCATCTGAACCAGCATGTTTCCGATCGCCGTGCCGTCGGCCGGGCCCGCCACGACCGGGCGATTCGCCGCGTCGGCGGTGAACTGGCACGCCAACGCGTCGAGCGAGCCTCCGCCGATGATGCTGATGCGGGTAAGCCGGCGGCCGGAGAAGGTCTCCAGCGCTTCGAGCGACCGCCGGTATTGCAGGGCGAGCGCCTCATAGACTACGCGGAAATATTCTCCAGGCGTCTCGGGCGCTCGCCCCGTGTGCTCGAGACTGGCCGAGCGTATCTTCCTGCGCATTTCGCCCGGGCTGTAAAACCGGCGGTCGTTTGCGTCAATCAGGTGCTGAAAGGGCCTTGCACCAAGCGCCTCGGCCTGCATCTGCTCGTAGCTGAACCGGATGCCATCCTGCGCCCAGTCGCGCATCAACTCCTGAAGCAGCCACGAACCCATCACGTTTTTGAGCAGGCGGTGGTGCCCCGGCAAGCTGCCCTCGTTGGCGATGTTGTGCGCGTAGCCATACTCGGTGATGATGGGCAGATCGGCTTCCATACCCACCAGCGACCAGGTGCCGCTCGAGATAATCGCGCAGTCTCGGTCTATGGGCGCGGCGAGGAACGCGGACGCCGTGTCGTGCTCGCATACGCTAACCACGTCGATCCCGGGCACACCCAGGCTTTGGCGCACCGGCTCGGTCAGCGAGCCCACATGGGTTCCCGGCATGACAAGCGGCGCGAAGAGCCGTTTGGGAAAGCCGATCGCGTCGAGCGTGCGCGCGATCCACGTCCTCGTGTTTAAGTCCAGCATCTGCGTCTGCGCGGCCAGCGTGTATTCCATGACGCGGTTGCCGGTCAGCAGATAGACGAGCAGGTCGGGCAGCATCAGCAGGTTGTCCGCATGGTCGAACAGATATTGCTGGCCATTCTCCACCATTGCCGCCAGCTGCATCCATGTGTTGAACGGCGCCAGCTGGTTGCCGGTCAGCAGGTACAGCTCACGCGGCGGAATGCGGCGGTAAATCGCTCGCTCGTGCTCGATCGTGCGCGGGTCGCGGTAGGCGCGCACCGGAAACAGCAGCTCGCCGCGCCGGTCGACAAACGTAAAATCATTGTTGTAGCCGTCCAGCCCGATCGACGCGACCTGCGCGACGGCGCACGCCTTGCCGATGCCCTCCGCCAGATTGCGCCAAATGCCCGGAAAGTCCCAGTACATCGCCTGACCCATCTGAACAATGCCGTTTTGAAAGCTGTGTACCGGATCAATCGACAGCGTTTCACCGTCAAAACGGCCGAGAAACATCTTCCCGCTGCTGGCTCCCAGGTCAAACGCAAGGTAATTCACGCGCATTCCTCCGTCAGGCAGGCATCACGATGTGCTTGCACAGGTTACAAAACGCGTCGCCTTCGATGCGCTCAAGCATCGAGTACGCGCCGAAGATGTGGGGGCCCGAGACCACCACGCCATGCTTGGGCAGGATCATGCCGATCGGCTTTCGTTCGGCCAGCTCGCGCCGCTCGTCGAAGTACTTATAGACGTTTTCCGCCAGCTCGCGCGTGTACGCCTTCGTCCACTCAATGCACTCGACGTGGCCGCGCCCCATCGTCGCCTCGGTCACATTGGGGATCGGCTGCGCGAACGCCACAAACGGCATGCAGTAAAACGGGTGCGCGTGGATCGTCGCGCCGATATTCTGGAAATTGGAGAGCAGCAGGATATGCATGTCGGTCTCGCGGGACAGCTTCCCCTCCCCCTCGAGGATATTCTCTTGATAGTCGATCAGCAGAATATCCCGGGGTGAAAGCTCGCAATGCTTGTGCTCCGACATCATTGACGGCGTGACCAGTATGCGGTTTTCGGCCACCCGCACCGCAAAATTTCCGCCCGCGGCGTTGGTGAGCCGCCTCTGCCACATATTGCGCGCCGTGACGCACATCTCCTCGCGCATGTCCATGTATTGCAGCATGATTTTTCCCTCTTTCAGATTCTTTCGATTGTGACCATCGGGCACAGCGCCCGCGCCCGCGCGGCGTCAAAATTGACCGAGAGCGCCTCCTCCGCCATGGCCGCCGACGCGGCTGTGGCGTAGATCAGCGTCTCCTCAAAATCAGCGCCTTTCTCAAAGCCGTCCAGCAAACCCGCGACAAAACAGTCGCCGCAGCCCACCGTGTTGTACACCCGGACTTCAGGCGGCCTGACCCGGTACAGCCGATCCCATGCCCGAACCAGCGCGCCCCTGCCGCCCAGCGTCACCGCCACGACCTCAATGTGGTGCTTGTCGAGGTCCGCGATCGCGCGAATGATGTCCGCGTCTGTCGCAATCGCGCGCCCGGTCAATCCCGACAGCTCGTCGTCGTTGGGCTTAATCAGAAATGGGGAGCGCGTTACGCACGCGCCGAGCGACTTGCCGCTCGCATCGAGAAAAACCCGAATTCGCTTGTCCGAGAGCGCGTCCAGCACCCGGTTGTAAATGAATGGATCGGCGAAGTTGGACGTGTCGCCGGACAGCGCCAGCAGGTCGCCGTCCCGAATCGATTCTTGCATCAGCGCAAGCAGCGCGATCATATGCTCCTCGGTCGGCTCGGGTCCCTTGTCGCAGACCAGCGTGCTGTCCTTGGTCGCTTCCTCAACGATCAGGTAATTGACCCGACTCTCGCCCTCGGAGCCGTATACAAACACCGGGATTACACCCGAGTCCTCGATCATCTTGATAATGCGCCGGCCGTTTCTTCCAAACGCAAACCCAAATGCGCGCGATGTCGTGCCCATCACCCTGAGGTTCATCGACACATGCGTACCCTTGCCGCCCATCGTCGTCGCCTTGCCGGCGATTCGGTTGGTCACATTGCGGCGAAAGCTGTCCAGGTAGATGATTTCATCCAGCGCCGGGTTGAGCGTCAGCGTGTTAATCATGGCGCATCCCCTCGTCAAACCGGTAGTCTATGCCCAGCAGCAGCTTCATGACACGGGCGATCTCTTCCTGCGTGCCAAAGAAGAACCACAACGAGGACGTGCTGGTCGACTCCGTTCGCCCGGTCTGCGCGCCGATTGCCGTGCCACTGTGCTCGAATTCCGCGAAGCCGTCCTCCTGTCCATGGTCATTGTAGTAATATGCCGAGCAGCCGCGATCGCCCAGGTTGCCCCACGGCTCGGACAAATAGGGGATCGACGGATCGTTATAGTAGTTGCGCACCATCAGATGCCAGCCGCCGCCCGTCCGCTTGACAAACCCCATACGCCCGCACGTTTGCGCTGAACGGTACGCCACCTTATACTTGTGCCGCCCGGTGATCATAAGCTCGGCATAGCCGTCGCGCACCTGCTGGCACGCGCCCGCCGGATCGTAGTAATCGACAAAGTCAAAGTCGCCGAAAAACGGCGTGACCACCCTGCCCTCGGGATTGATCTGCGTCAATGTCCACGGCTCGAGCGCGAGCGGGAAGTCGGAGTCGTCGCGCAGGCGGATATCCTGCGTAAAGCCGCAATAGTCGATTGCCGCATCGCGAAGCGGGGTAAACGCAAGCGGATTGGCCGCCGGAAAATAGCGCCTATCAATATGAAAGGATTTCTTCTCACCGGTCTCGAGCACCGAAAGCATCACGTCCTGGCTGAGCGCCACGCCGCCGCCCGACTGCCTTAGCTCGTATGCGCCCGGATCGAGTTGGGGCTGGACGGTATACGTCTGGTCAAACGTCTCGGGGGTTTGGCAGAAGAACTTGAGCTCCGGGTTGATCCACAGCCGTTCGCCGCCCAGGTTCCACGCGCGTCCCTCCACAAAACGCCTGAACGCCGCTTCATCCAGAAACACCTTGTTGAGCCACAGGATGCTTTCGCCCTCCTCCCCCTTGAATGGGCCGATCAGCCGGCCGCCATACTGGGTGACCAGCGCGGTGTAGCCGTTTTTCAGCTCCAGCGTCCGGTAGTGCATGCCCATGCCATCCAGCCGTGCGCGTGCGGTTTTGAGTGTCACATGATTGTTCATATCTTTCTCCTTACCTGAGCTCTCCTTTATAGTTCATGCTGTCCACCATGACCGCCAGGAAGATGATCAGGCCCCGCACAATCGTATATATGTAGGGATTCGCCGCCATCATCGTCAGCCCGTTGACGATCGTGTAGATCAACAGGATCCCAATGATCGATCCTGGGAAGATCGTGCCCTTGCCTCCAAACAGCGAAATGCCGCCCAGCACCGCCGCCGGAATGATGATGAATTCATTGCCGTCTGCAAAGGAGCTGGGGACAGAGCCGTTTGCACCCGCGGACAGAATGCCGGCCAACCCGCACAACGCGCCGCAGATGACATAGGCGACCATCGTGTTGCGCCTCGTGTTGATGCCCAGCTTGATCGCCGCCTCGTGGTTGTTGCCCTGCGCCTTGAGTTGGCAGCCAAACGAGGTGTAGCGCATCACGTAATGAAACACCGCCACGCCGATCAGCGCAAAGTAAATCAGCACCGAAATGCCCAGAAACGTCTTATCGGTCAGCTTGAAGCCCATCGTGTTCAAGATGATCAGCTTCGCGTCGGTCAGGAACATGCCCAGTCCGCGGGCGATGCTGGTTATGATCAGCGTCACAATGAACGGCAGCATCTTCATGCGCGCGATGAAAAAGCCGTTGATCAGCCCGATGAGCGCACCCACCAGCAGCGCCACCAGCAGGATCAGGGCATATGAGCCAAACGAGGCCACCTCGACACCACCCTGCGACATGTGCTGGATCACCAACGCGCCTACGGCAGCCGACAGATACATATTCGAACCGGCTGAAATATCGATGCCTCCATCCATCATGACAAACGCCATGCCGATTACGCCCAACAGCAGCGGCGCGCTCTGCTGGAGCAGCAGCAGGATGTTGTTTGCCGTCAGGAAGTTCTTGTTGCCGTAGGAAAACACGGCAAACATCATCACAAAGATCGAGTAAACGCCGTATTTGACAATGAAGTCAAAGGAAAAGCCCCTCCGCTTGGTTTCAGGCATGGCCTTGTCCTCCCGTCAGTGCGTGCTCCATAATGGCTTGGGCGGCGAATTCACTCCGGGACACTTCTCCGGTGATCTTGCCGTTGCACATGATCAGAATCCGGTCGCAGATGCCGATCAGCTCCTCCATCTCCGACGATATGCACAGGATGCCTGAACCGGATTTCGCCAGCTCCAGCATCAGCGTGTAGATCTCGTACTTTGCGCCTACGTCGACGCCGCGCGTCGGCTCGTCCATGATCAGCATTCGGGGTTTGCGCGCCAGCCATTTGCCGATGACGACCTTTTGCTGGTTGCCGCCCGACAGATTGCTGGCCAACTGGAGCTGCTTATCTGCCACCTTGATGCTAAAATCGCGGATAATCTGATCGGCGAGCGATGCCACATCGCGCTTCTTGATTAGGCCCAGGGCGCGCACCATGTCGGACAGCTTTGCCAGCACCAGGTTGTCCTCGACCGGCTTGGGCATGAGCAGCCCTTCCTTGCGCCGGTCCTCCGAGATGAACGCCATGCCCTCGGCAATCCACCTTTCGGGCGTCATTCCCTTTGTGCGCTTGCCACGGAAGGTAATCTCTCCGCTCGTCATCGGATCAAGTCCGTACAGCGCGCGCACAAACTCGGTCCTGCCCGCGCCCATCAGCCCAAAAATACCCAACACTTCGCCTTCATTAAGCGTAAGCGATACGTCTTGAACCGCCGGCGGCGCATACATGTGCTCGACCGAGAACAGCGGTGCACCGATCTGCTTTTGCACGGATGGATAGATCTTTTCCAGTTTGCGCCCCACCATCAACGAGACAATCCTGTCGCGGTCGAGGTCCTTCTTCTCGATGTCGTCGATCATGCTGCCGTCGCGCAGCACCGACACCACGTCGCACAACGAAAATACGTCCTCGAGGATGTGCGAGATGTACACGACCGTAACGCCCTTCTCCCGAAGTCCCCGGATGATGCCAAACAGGAAGTCCTTTTCCTTTTGGGACAGCGAGGTGGTCGGCTCGTCGAATAGGATGATCTGCGCGTCCATCAGCAGCGCCTTGATGATCTCGACCGTCTGCCTCACACCCATCGGCAGGCTCTCAACCACTGCGCGCGGGCTGATCTGAACGCCCAGATCGCCCAGCTTCTTCTTGGCCTGCGCATTCATAAAACGGAAATTGACCGCGCCGGTTCTGGTCTTGGGCAAGTTATCAATGTACAGGTTCTCGGCGACGGTCAGGTTTGAAAACAGGTTCAGTTCCTGATGAATGAACGCGATGCGCGACGCGCGGGCATCCTTGGGCGTGACCGGGTTATACGGCTTGCCGCCCAGCGTCATCGTGCCGCTCTCGGGTGCGAAAACGCCGCCGATCACATTCATCAGCGTGGATTTGCCCGCGCCGTTTTCGCCCACCAGTCCATGGATTTCGCCCTTTTTGAAGGTCAGGCTGACGCCGTGCAGCACCTCGACACCGTAAAACTCCTTGCGAATATCTTTTAGCTGCAGAACAACCTCCTGCATTCGGAACGCCTCCTCTCCTATTCCTTCAGCGCACGGGCCGCCGCCCTAACGCTCATACGGCGCGTCACAAGCTCCAGCCCGGCGGCAATCATGATGAATACCCCCTTGACCGCGTCGTATAGCGTGTAATGAACGCCCAGCAGGTTGAGCATGTTGCTCAGCAGGATTAGAAACAGCACGCCGTACAGCGTCTTTTTGACCGAACCGAAGCCACCCGACGGGTTGGTTCCGCCAATCACGACCGCACCCACGATGTTGATGAACATGTTGTCACCCAGCGTGGTCACACCCGAACCGTTTTTGGCGGTGTACATCAGCCCCGCCACGCCTGCCAGCAGGCCGCAATAGAGCATTTCGATGAAGATAATTTTGCGTACCGGGATGCCGGACACCTGCGCGGTGTGGGGATTGACGCCCACTGCATACACGCGCCGCCCAAACTGCGTCTTGTTCAAAAGCCAGTATGTGATCAGAAACACCACCGCCGCGATCACCAGCGGCACGTAAAACCAGTCGCCCTTGCCGCCGATCGCGGTAAAGCCCTTGGGGAGCCCCCCCAATGAGATTTTGTCGTAATAAATGCTGCCAAACCACACCGCGATGCCGGAGAACACCAGCTTGGTCGCCAGCGTCGCCACGAACGAGGGCATTTTAAGCCGGGAAACCGCCAGGCCGTTCATCGTGCCCACGCCGACACCGATCGCCACGCCGGCCAAAAGTGCCGCCACAATGGCCCACGCGCTGCCCGCCAACCGGGTGCGAACCAGTATATAGGCGCCGATCGTGCTGACCAGCGAAATGACCGATGTTGTGGAAAAATCAATGCCGCCGTTGAGCGTGACCACCGTCAATCCGCACGCCACAACCAGCAGCGGCGCGCAGTCCTTAAGATAATTGTTCAGGTTGTACCAGGAGCCAAAGCCCTCGACAAAGATCAATGCGTAGACGAAAAAGATGATCCAGATAAAAAGAATCGCGTTGTCGGCCACAAAGCGCTGAAGTCTTGCCGCGCTTCGCCCGGACATTTTTCTGTTCACAGCTTCGCCCCCTTCATTTTTCACAGGGGAGCCGGATCACCGGCTCCCCCTGAAAAGGTCTGCTCCTTCAGCTTACTTGACGCCCGCCCAACCCCAAACCAACGCGGCAACCTGGTCAAGGTTTTCGAAGGTGGCAATGATGCCCGGATCGATCGTGTCGCTCTCGGTCAGGGTCTCTCCCTTGATCAGCGACACTGCCGCCTCGACGCACATATGGCCCTGTCCCACCGCGCCTTGCGCCGCGTTGGCCCAGTTGTAACCGTCCTTGAGCATCTGCATTCCATTGACGTCGCCGTCAAAGGAAATCACTGCGACATGGTTCTCCTCGCCGCGCTTGGCCCACTTGCCGATCTGCTCGAGCGAGGATTGGATGGGCGTCCACAAGAAGTCGGACGGCGTGATGATCAAGTCGACGTTCGGATACGCCTGAAGCGCATTCTGAAGGCCGGCCAGCGCCACCTCGTGCTTCCATTCGGTCGGCACGTCGATCACGACGTTGACGTAGCCCGGATCGGCCTCAATCGCGGCCTTGAAACCGTCGCGGCGCTGAATCGCGTTCTCGTCGCCCAAGTCGCCAATCAGCATGATCGCGTTTTCAAACTTGATGTCGTTGGCCTTTGCGTAGCCGATTAGCCAGGTCATCTCGTCGTAGGCCATCTGGTAGTTGTCCGACAGGATCTGCGCCGAAGGCTTCGCCTCGCCCGTCGTGGGACGGTTGTCCATAATGATGTACACGCCCGCGTCGTTGCACTCTTCGATGGCCGCGTCGATCGCCACCGAATCTGCCGCAGCGCAGATGATCGCCTGGCAACCCTTTGCGATCAACTGCGAAATCTGTTCGTTCTGCACGTTCGCGTCACCGCCCGCGATGGCCTCGACGATCTCAACGCCCATTTCCCCGGCCTTGTCGTAGATCGCTTTGTAGTTGCCTTGCCAGAACTCGGTATCCAGGTCGTCCATCGAAAGGCCAACCTTGTAAGTCTCCGCCGATGCGGGAATGATCGTCGCTGCAATCAGCAACAGAAGCGCCAGGGCGAGAATCTTCTTCATGATACGTACCTCCCTTTATTTATTGCCCCACGCAGGGCAAAACCAAATCCGCGGAAGCGTGTGCGCCCACGCAAGCGAGAAAAAATTTGCGCGACGCAGATCACAAACGGTCTTTGCGTTAGCGTACACGCACATCCCCAATAAAGAAATCGGATCCCCGACAACACAATCATATCATAGCTACTTTCGCCGCCCTTGTCAATGTAAAACAGGAAATTGTATTATTTTCGACAATAATTCACAATTATTAACGACCTACGGCTCGGGAATATAGCTAAACAGCCCAAATCTATAGCAAAATCGCATCCCCCGCCGCCTGCATAATGGAGTGGTCCGCGGCGTTAAAACGCATGACGATCTTTGAACGGATCTCGAGCTCGGCGCTTTGAGGCATCCAGCGCTGGGAAAGATGCTTAAACAGCAGCGTGACGGCGAGGTAGCTTTGCCTGCGCGGTTCCTGGTCGATGATCATGTCGCAGATGCCCTGCTTCAGGTATTGTTCGACCTGCTGGGTCACGTCGTAGCCGATCAGCACCGGCTTCTTGGGCAGGGGGTGGTTGGCCACATAATCACCGAGCGCGAGTGAGCCGGTCGCGGAATTGGAAAATGCGCCGTCGAGGTCGGGGTACCTTTGCATCGCAGCCGCAAACGCACGAAACGCGATTTCATAGTCGTCCTTGTAGGTTTCAGACACCACGATCTGAATGTCCGGGTAGCATTCGCGGATCACATCGCAAAAACCGTTGCGCCTGTCCATTGCGGAACCCGGATGAAAAAAGCTGGTGAACACGCCCACCTTGCCCTTTCCATGCAAAAATCTGCCCATCACATCGGCGGACATCTGCCCCGATTTGTAGGAGTTTTCGCCCACAAAGACCAGGCGCTTACTACCCTTCGCGTCGGAGTTGAATGTGACCACCGGTACGCCCGAATCGACAATGCGGTTGATCTGGGGCGCGAGCGCGTCGCCGCCTGCGTTGATCGCCACGCCGTCCAAGCACGTGAAATCAAATCCGCCGAGCACGCGCATCTGCTCCTCCACCTCGAGCGATTCACACAAAACGTGTTCCACATTGAGCCCGTAATCCGCAAACTCGCTCTCCGCGTCCAGCACGCCCAAGCGGATGTATTTATAAAAAAAATGAGGGTTGCGCGGGGTGATGACGGCGATGTTGATCTTGCGCTGGCGGCCCAGCGCGCTTGCAATCTTGTTGGGGCGATAGCCCATCTCTTCCGCGATGCGCAGAATATTGCGCTTGGTCTCCTCGTTTATGCGCCCTCTGCCGTTAAGTGCGCGATCCACCGTCCCTACTGAAACCTTCGATGCCCGCGCGATCGTCTCAATCGTCACCCTGCTCATCCAACGCCATTCCCCTTTTCTATGAGCATAAGCACCCCATAATAAACCGATCATATTTATTGTAATCCACCCGGCAGCCTTTGTCAAGGCAGGCGCCAATTGTTAAATTCCATCGATTTGCGTGGACGCACACGCGAATCCCTTGTGCAAACAAATTTTCCGTATTACAATCAAAGTGTTCAATTTTGGTCGTTATCCCATCACAACAAGAGAGGAACATTGCCATGAAAACCGTGAAGGACAAACAGGTACTGGTCGGCGCGGATTCCGCCGGCTTCCCGCTGAAGGAAGCGGTGTGCGCGTATCTGCGCGGAAAGGGCTGGACGATCACCGACATCGGCGTCAGGACGGAGGGCGAGAAGAACCCCGAGATGTTCCACCGAATTGGGCTCAAGGTGGGCGCGAAGATTGCCGAGGGCGAGTTTGAGCGCGCGCTGCTGTTCTGCGGCACCGGCATGGGCATTCACCTGGCCGCCAACAAGTGCCCGCATGTGCAGGCGGCCGTATGCGAAAGCGTACCGGCGGCCCTGCGCGCCATCACCGGCAACGGCTGCAATGTGCTGGCGATGGGCGCGTTCTACGTCGCGCCCCAGATGGGTATTGAGATGGCCGACGCCTTCCTGAACCACAACCTGGGCGACGGCTACGAGTGGTGGCCCAACTTCTTCGAGTTCCATAAGCTGGCTTACGACGAGCTCGACACCTTTGATTATGAGGAGTTTAAGCGCAACGGCTTTGAGGTGAAGCGCCTGGGCGACTACCCGCTCGAAGGCTTAATCAACGAGCGCCCCAAATCGGCCAAATAAACTGCGACCAAGCCAAAGGCTTCCGTCTGCCGCTGGCATACGGAAGCCTTTGTCGGGGACGCCCCGTCATTTACCGGTCGTTAGCGCATCGGCTGCTGGCCGCTCATCGAGCGCTCCTGGGCCTCGATCATCTTTTTGACCATCGAGCCGCCGATCGAACCGGCCTGGCGGCTGGTCAGATCGCCGTTATAGCCCTGCTTGAGGTTAACGCCCAGTTCGCTAGCCACTTCATGCTTCATATTGTACATGGACTGGCGCGCTTCCGGGATGTTGATCTTGTTGTTGCCACTGTTGTTCGCCATTTTGCTTACACTCCCTTGCTATTGAGTCGTCTTGGGCGGGCAAACTGCCCTTGCTTACTTGTGGGCATTTTCGTAGTCTTCGATCATCTTGCGAACCATGTAGCCGCCGACATAGCCGTTCTCACGAGACGTGAGATCGCCGTTGTAGCCCTGCTTCAGGTTCACGCCCAACTGGCCGGCGATTTCGAACTTCATCTTGTCCAGCGCCTGGCGAGCCTCGGGGATATTGACCCGATTCCTGCTGCTCATCATTTTCACCTCCCGAACGAGTCTGAAACTATTTTGACCGCGCCCGGGGAAAATAGACTGGTAGCTTTTTGTTTCAAAATTGTACCTGAAACCAAACGGGCTTGCGCGCCCCTAATTCATCGCGACCTCATGGAATCGTTTTTCAAAAGCCGTGCGAGCGAGCGCGATCACTTGCCGCGCCTCCTCCGATTCGCGCTCGCGCATGAGCGCGCGCGCCGCTTCGTGCGTCTCTTCCAATAGACGCATGTCGGACGCCAGCGCACCCAGACCGCCTATCGCCAGGCCCGATTGGCGGTAGCCGAACAGGTCGCCCGCGCCCCGGATTTCGAGGTCCTTTTCGGCGATTTTGAAGCCGTCGCATGTCTCGGTCAGCAGTTTCAGTTTGCCGCCCGCCTCGGCCATCAGGAAGCACCACGACTGATACGCGCCGCGCCCGACCCGGCCGCGCAGCTGATGCAATTGCGCGAGGCCGAAGCGCTCGGCGCTCTCGATCACCATCACGCTGGCGTTGGGCACGTTGACGCCCACCTCCACCACGGTGGTGGCGACCAACACCGATAGCTTGCCGCTGCGGAAATCCGACAATACGGCTTCCAGTTCGCGCGGCTTCATCTGCCCGTGCGCCAGCGCGATCCGATGGCCCGCAAGCGGCCCGTTCGCGAGCGCCTCGTACGTAGCCTGCGCCGACTTGGCCTCGAGCGCCTCGCTGTCCTCGACCAGCGGGCACACCACGTACACCTGCCGCCCTTGCGCGATCTGCGCGCGCAAAAAGCCGTACAGGCCCGCTCGCTTGTCCTCGGGCACGAGGCGCGTCTTGACCGGCGAGCGGCCGGGCGGCAGCTCGTCGACCACCGACACGTCGAGGTCGCCGTACAGGATCAGCGAGAGCGTCCTCGGAATGGGCGTGGCCGACATCACGAGCACGTTGGGCGATATGCCCTTTTGCGACAGCGCCGTGCGCTGCCTGACACCGAAGCGGTGCTGCTCGTCGGTGATGACCAACCCCAGATTTTCGTAACGGGCCGCTTCGGAAATCAGCGCGTGGGTGCCGATCGCCACCCGCCACGCCCCGCTCGCGATGGCCTCATGCGCCGCCCTCTTGCGGGCGGCGGGCAAGCTGCCCGTGAGCAGGCCGCAGGTGATGCCCAGCGACCCCAGCAGCGCCTTCGCGCTCTCGTAGTGCTGCTGCGCCAGCACCTCGGTGGGGGCCATCAGCGCGCCCTGAAAGCCGGCGCGCGCGACCAGGTACAGCGCGCCCAGCGCGATCGCGGTCTTGCCCGAGCCCACGTCGCCCTGCACCAGCCGCGCCATGGCCTGCGGCGCGCGCAGGTCGCGCGCCACCTCGCCGAGCACCCTTTGCTGCGCGCCGGTCGGCGGAAAGGGATTTGCGGCCCAATACTCGTCGAGCCACGCGTCCGCGCAATCGACAGCCACGCCTGCCCCGCGCCCGCCGCGCATCAGCCCCAGCGCCACCTGGTAGAGCAGCAATTCCTCGAACGCCAGGCGCCGCCGGGCCGCAATGAGCGCCTCGCGCCCGGTCGGGATATGCGCCTCACGCATCGCAAAGTTGCGCTCGCACAGGCCATGCCGGAACCGAAGCGATTCGGGCAGCTCGTCGGGCCACTGCCCCTCGCACAGCCCAAGCGCCGCGCGCACGGCGTCGCGCAGCACGTTCGCGGGTACGCCCGCTACCTGCGCATACACCGGGATCAGCGCCTTCTCGCGCTCGAAGCTGGGGCTGGTCAGTTGCAGGCCGCCGCCCTTGGCCTCTACCCTGCCGTACAGCAGCAGCGGCTCGTCTTTGTTGAGCTTCCCCTTGAGCCAGGGCTGGTTGAACCACACCGCCGGCATAACATCGCTTCCGTCGGTCACGCGTGCGCGCGTAATGTGCAGCCCCTTGTAATAGCGCGCCGACACCGCGCCGCGGATCCACACTTCGACCGCCGCCACGTCGCCCGCCGACAGGTTCGCCAGCGGCCTTACCTCGCTCAAATCGCGGTAGTCGACCGGCAGGCGCAATAAAAGTCGGCGGACGGTATCAATACCGGCCGCCTTTAGCGCCTTCTGTCGTCGCGGGCCGATGCCCTTGATTTCGGAAAGCGGAAAATCCATCATTCCACCGCGATCAGGTAATAGTACAGCGGCTGCCCGCCCTTGTACACGGCCACGTCGCAATGCCCGTAGGCCTCGTTGAGCAGCGCTTCGAGCGCGGCGGCCTGTTCTTCGCTGATGTCCTCGCCGTGGTAGATCGAGATCATCTCGGTGTCGTCGGTAACCATCGTGGACAGCACCTCGACCGCCACCTCGTCGACCGACTGTCCGAGCAGCGCGATCCGGTTGTCGACCAGCGCCATGATGTCGCCCTCGTGAATCTCGCGGTTGTCGAAGGTGGTGTCGCGCACGGCGTAGGTGATCGAGGCGGTATGCACCCGCTCGGCGGCCTCCTGCATGATGCGCGCGTTCTCCTCGCCCGAGCGGTCGGACATGAACGCAATCGCCGCCGCGATGCCCATGGGCACCGACTTCGTGGGCAGCACGTATACCGTCTTGTCGGTCAGCTCGGCCGCCTGCCGCGCGGCCAGGATGATGTTGGTGTTGTTGGGCAGCACGAACACCTGCCGGGCGTTCGTCGCTTCGATGGCCTGATACAGATCGTCGATCGAGGGGTTCATCGTCTGCCCGCCGTCGACCACCTTGTCTACCATAAGGTCGGTGAAGATGTCGTTCAGCCCGGGGCCCAAGGCCACCGCCACGATGCCGAACTCCTTGGGCTCGGCCTCCTGCGCGGCCCTGCGCTGCGCCTGCCGCTCGCGGAACTCCTCGAGCATGTTGTCGATCTTGATGAAATCCAACTCGCCGAGCTCCAGCGCCATTTGCAGCGCCTTGCCGGGGTCGTTGGTGTGCACATGCACCTTGACGACCTCGAGGTCGCCCACCACCAACGCGCAGTCACCGATGCGCTCGAGCCGGCGCCTAAGCTTCGCCACCTCCGAGTCCTTCATATCCGGACGCGGGTGCGACACGATGAACTCGGTGCAGTAGGCGAAGGTGATCTCCTCGAGCGATGCGTGGTCGTCCACGAACTCGCCCGCCGCCCGGCCCGCGACGGCCCCGGCCTCGACCTCCTCGATCGGCTCGCCCTTGAGCGCGGCCAGGAAGCCGGCGTACATGGTCATGAGCCCCTTGCCGCCCGAATCGACCACGCCGGCCTGCTTGAGCGCCGGCAGCATGTCGGGCGTGCGCTTGAGGATTTCGTTGCCGGCGCTTATGACCAGCTCCATGATCGCCATCAAATCGGAGGTGGCGTTCTCAGGGCGCTCGACCGTCTCGGCGATCACGCGCGCCACGGTCAGGATCGTGCCCTCCTTGGGCTTCATGACCGCCTTGTAGGCGGTATCCGCGCCCATGCGCAGCGCGCGCACGAACAGTTCGGCGTTCATGTCGTCCGCGCCCTCAAGCGCGCGAGAGAAGCCGCGCAGGATCTGGCTCAGGATGACGCCGGAGTTGCCGCGTGCGCCCTTGAGCGCGCCCTTGGCAATGCTGCCCGCGACTTCCGATACGGTGGGAAACCCCAGCGCGTTCAGTTCCTTGACCGCCATCGTGATGGTCTGCGACATATTGGTGCCCGTGTCGCCGTCGGGCACAGGAAACACGTTGAGCGCATCGATGCTCGCGCGGTTTCGCTCCACCAGCGCCGCGCCGGAGGCAAACATCTCCTTGAGCATCATGCCGTCGATGGTCTTTAACAAAACAATCCCTCCCGCACCCGCCCGTTACACGCGGATGTCTTCCACCGACACGTTCACCTTGCCCACCTTGATGCCGGTGAGGTGTTCGATCTTGTATTTCACGGTATCGATGATGGTATCGGCCACGGCGCTGATCGAGATGCCGTACTCCACGATGATGTACAGATCCACGTCCACGCTCTCGCCCGCCGCGCGCACGCGCACACCCCGGCCCAGGTTCTCTCGGCCCAGCAGCTGCACGATGCCGTCGGTGGTCCGCTTGGACGCCATGCCCACGATGCCGTAGCATTCCAGCGCCGAATACCCCGCCACCTTGAGCAGGATATCCTCCGCCACCGTCACCGTGCCCAGCTCCGTTTTGAACTTGCAATCCATAGACGTTCCTCCCATAGCGAAGCCCACAGCCTCGCGCTGTGCCCATTAGTATACCTTGTTTTGGCGCGGCGCGCAAGGTACTTTTGGGTCTTACGAACCCGGCAAAAACTTTTACACGCTCACATTTGGCTGCATAATCTCATCGGGCATGGCCTGCGTCTGCTCCCGAATGTTGCTTTTCCACTTCATTCTGCCAGATGATGCCGCCCCTGTCCCTCCTTTGGGACCCGTACTGTCAAAAACCAGTTTGCGCAACTTATGGGACCTTACCACCGAATATGATGTTCGCGCCGGGAACCGGATCAGGCCGACAAGCGGGGCTTGCTGGCCAGATCCGGTTCCCAGCGCGACAAAAAACGCAGCATGGGTATGCGGCTTTGGATATCGATAGATATCGCACCGACAATTCCCGTGTTGTGCGGTGTTGCCTTAGCTTTTTATCCGATTTCCTGTTGACGGCCCTTTTATTATAAGCTCCATTTTCTGTATCTGGCGTATGGTTGTCATTGTCTTCGAGAAGAATTCAGCAGTTTTTACCGGCCCAGCCCTCAACCGCTCAATAATTACGATTGCCCCAAGCAACGCCCGTCCTATAGCAATAGAAACAAGTAACCTGTTCCGACCATCAGTACATTGCTGATGCTGTGCATGAACATCGGATATATCACGCTTCGACTGTCCTGGTATGCCTTGCCCATAATAATGCCTTGCGAAAACGCATATAACAGGCGGAAAGAGTCCGCTTCAATAACAAACGGGAACAAAGACCACTTCATATGGGCAATTGCAAACAAGAAGGAGGCAATGATTGTTTCCAGCGTAACGCCCCACTTAACTTTTACGCTTTTCCCCAACACATACATGAGCATTGTTATGGGGAGCGCCCGGTACAAAATCTCCTCAGCCGGTCCGCTTAAGAGCAATTGAAAGCCCAGCGTTCCAAGAATATTTCTTGTATCCAACGGGAAGTCATATACCGGTAATGAGTTGTTTATCAGCATAAGTATATGGACAGCGAGTGTGACCCCCGAAAATATCATGGTATACAGCGCCGCATATTTGGTTCCTTTTTTCCAGTCCCCAAAGCCGAAACCGAAATCAGTCTTTAAAAGCTTACTTAACATCAAGGCTACGGCCAAGGCAAGGAACATCTCCGTTATATGGTGAATGGAGATCCAAGTATAGGCTTTGTAGGGGTCAAACCCCTCACAGGGGAGTAAATCGGCGACAATGCCCCCCACCTTGCCCAATGCTTCCTGAAAAACAAGCAACAGCAAAACAACCGCCCCGTATAACAACACGGCTTTCCAACCTACTTGTTTCCCTTCTGTTTTCATGACACCTTCGACTCCGCAGCAGTCACGCTTGATTAACGACCTCATATATTCTTCATCTACTTTCTGATATTGAGTATGTTTTCTTATTTCGTCATGTTTGATATCAATGCCTCCAATAGACGCACTAATGTTCGCGCAATCGCGTGCTGTGTTGCGGATCGTTGTTCCATGATAGCCATTGCTATTGAAATGCTCTACCGCTACTTCTTTAATCTATCTCTTAAGCCTTTTCCCACCATATCAAACACCGAGCTACCTAACGTTCGTTAATAATATACCATATCGCTTCTTGGATTGCAATAGGTTTTCAAAAGATATCTCTTTTTTGCTGCCGAACCGGTCTGCGCCGACTGCGGTGGACCCTACGGTCAGCAGATATAAAATGCTGAGCGATCCCTGCGGCAGCGGCAGAACAAGGCCATGGCTGGCTTTACCGCGTTCTTCCTGAAGTCTTCGTCGAATTCCCTCCGTATTCCGGACATGGAGAACCCGCCCTGCTGTTTTGAGGCGCCCGGTAGGAAGTTTGACGCGTGGGTTTCCATGGAGTGGCCGCCATGTCAAACTCCCCGCGGGGGCGGTTCCCCTCTCATGGGGCCGACCCTTCGCCGACCCCCACATGGCGGCGGAGGCCCCTTGTCAACTCCTTGAACGGTCAATCCCCGGCCGGTCACTCCTTACCCATCTGTCCGGTAATCCAGGTAAGCGCTGATTAAAGCACGCGTGCGGTGGCGCGCCGAATTTTCGTCAGATTGCGCTTGCAACATCTGAAGGCGTAGCGGCGCTACGTCGAGGGTTTTGCAGGCGCAAGATGGCGCAAAGGCAGCCGCCACCGCGCGTGGGATTTGATCGGCGGTTACCTGGGTAAGCGCTGATTGATTCGGACGCCTTTTCGCTGCCCCGGCACAGGAAAGTAGTGCGCGCCGCCGTACCGCTTGACCGTCCCGAACGGATGCTCCGCCGTTTCCTTACGAATCTGCCGGCGGAGGATGCCCCGCCGGATTCTGAGCTCCACACGTTTCGGGGCGCGCCTTTATCGATTCAATGCGTGGTTGTTCGGGCCGATAACCACATCCCCCGGAATGCTTGAAACAGGCGCGGGCGTCGGTTTCATCGCGAAGGCGACCCTCACCCGCCAACGCTTTGGCACATCTTGCTGTGACACACCTCGCTTTGGCACATTTCGCTTTGGCACATTTCGCTTTGGCGGGAAGCGCGCCACAACCGATCGGCGACCGGAGTCCAGCGCTCGGCCGCTCCCTTGCACTTGCCGCACAGCGAATCCACGTCCTCCGGCGCGGCCAGGTCGGTGGAATGAGCGCCCGATGCGTGAACCATCTCCGCCAGACGGCCGTAGTTGTCGAGCAGCGGGCAGGGGCGCAGGTGGTTCTGGTTGAAGGGCTGGCCTTCGCGGTACCGCATGAACAGCGGCGACTGATACGCCTCGAGCAGCGTCTTTTCGCGGATGTTGGAATCGGAGTAGTGGATGAAGGCGCAGGGCTCGATGTCGCCGTTCGCGTTGATGTGAAGGTAGTTCCGCCCGCCCGCGATGCAGCCCTTGACGTACTCGCCGTCGTTCCAGAAGTCCATCGTGAACAGCGGGCGGGTCTCACGGAATGCACGGATCTGGCGGTACATGTACTCGCGCTGTTCAGGCCTGGCCAGCAGTTCGGTGGGCGCGCTCGCGCCGACCGGCATGTAGGTAAACAGCCATGCGAACTTGCAGCCCATGTCGATCAGGTGGTCGATGTACGCCTCGCTGCCGATGGTCTCGGCGTTCCTGCTGGTGTAGCACAGCGACGCGCCGAACAGCAGCTTCTTGCGCTTGAGGATATCCATGGCGCGAATGACCGCCTTGTAGGTGCCCGCGCCGCGCCGGTCGTCGGTTTCGGCCTCGTAGCCCTCGATGCTGATGGCGGGCACGAAGTTCTTAACCCGCAGCATCTGGTCGGTGAATTCCTCGTCGATCAAAGTGCCGTTGGTGAAGGCCATGAACATGCAGTCGCCGTGTTGCTCACACAGCCGGATGATGTCGCGCCGGCGCACGAGCGGCTCGCCGCCCGAGTAGATGTACATATAGGTGCCCAGTTCCCTGCCCTGGCGGATGATGGAATCCAGCGTTTCGTAATCCATGTTCATCGCATTGCCGTACTCAGCCGCCCAGCAACCCGTGCAGTGCAGATTGCAGGCCGAGGTAGGGTCCATCAGGATCGCCCAGGGGATGTTGCAGTTGTGCTTTTCCTGGTTTTTCTTCTGGCGCTGACCGCCGATGAAGGTGGCGTTCACGACCAGATTCTCAAACAGGGTCTTGCGCACTTCCGAATCGACATCCGACCAGAGGCTCTTGATCAGCCGATACCAGTTGTTGCCGGGGTCGTCGATGGCCGCATGGGCGGCTTGACGCTGTCCCTTCATGCTGCCTGACTTGTCCAGCTTGTCGAACCAGTCCAGCAGCTTAGGGATGTTGGCGTCGGGGTTGCTGTCCATATAATGCAGTGCCTGCTTGATGCCGAATGCCTGCACGTTTTCCCATACCGTCTTCTCGCTCATGATATGACCTCTTTCCGATGCCGCTTGGAAGCGACATCCGTACATCTTACCTTAACATGATCGGGATCATGCCGAAATCATCAACAAAAGCGCTTTGTCCGGTTTTCATACAAACGATATAGGATTGTCTATAAGACCTCGTTTACTCGGCACATTTGCTTACGGCCAGCGCGAGGTATTCTTCGAGGATGGGCGCGTAATCGGCCAGGAATTTGACGTGGTCGGTCTTCATGCCCTCCTGCACCCACTGGACCAGCGTGCCCACGATCGCGTTGGTGAACATCCGCGCGAACAGGTTGATGGCCTCTTCGTCGATCGTCCGGCCGCCGATCGCCAGCAGGATCTCGTCGATGCAGTAGTCGTGGCAGACCTCGTACAGGTGATCGCGCAGGTTGTTCTGCACCTTCGAGGTGAGCGCGTCGGTGTAAAAATCCTTCCCCGAATAGAAGTACTCGGCGAGGTTGTTCAGCACCTTGCTGTCCCGGTGCTCGTCCATGATGCGCGCGATATCGGTGTCGAAGATCCAGCAGATCAGTTCCTGCTTGTCCTGAAAGTGATAGTAAAACGTCTGGCGGTTCAACCCGGCCGCGGCCACGATCTCGCTGATGCTGATCTTGTCCAAATGCTTGCCCGACGCAAGTTTCTTCAAGGTGCTCGCGAGCAGCTGTTTTGTCAGCTCGGGCTTCGACATGGCGATCCCTCCTGATACCCATTCCGAACATAAATCCGTCGTCGCGCCGGATCTTTTTCCGTTCCGCTGCGTCGCCCTCCGCTCACCGCAGCGCCGCTACGGCTCGCTCCGGCTCCTTGCATGGCGAAAAAACCGCTCGCCGCTTTGGACGCATTCATGTTCTTCATTGGTATGAGATGGTTGATCTCAAAACAGGCGCAGTTGTTCGATGCCGTCCGCCGGCCTGACCGACAGGGGGAAGGGTACGCGTCCAAGCGCCTGCGCGACGAACGCGCCGCCGCTCAGCCAGAGGGGCACCTCCGTTTGGCGCAGCAGCACCGGCATGCGGTCGTGGTAAGCGGCCATCGATTCGTTGGCGGCGGTGGTCAGGATCACAAACCGGGGCTCCGCCTGTCCGCCGGCCGCAAAGTCGTCGTACATGCCCGCAAGGTACAGAATTTCTTCGCCCGGCAACTCGAACAGCAGCTTGCGCCTGATCCGGCCGCCTTCGCGCCGCCACTCATAAAAGCCGCGCGCGGGCACCGCGGCCCGGCGCTCTGCAAGCGCGCGGGCAAACATCGGCAGTTCACGCACGGTCTCGGCGCGTGCGTTAATCACCGGGCGGCGGCCCTCCATGGGGAAGCCCCACCGCATGGCGCGGGGGCCGAGCGCGGTCAGCACCGCGGCGCGGTCCGACGGGCACACCTCGCCGGCTTTCACGGGCGCGTCCCCCAAACGCGCCAGCGTAGCAATGATGCCGCGCAACGCCGGCGCGTCAAAATCAACCAGGTATCGACCGCACATGTCAGTCTTCCTCAGCGTCCTCCGGCAAATTGGCGTTGTGGTACACGCCCTGGCTGTCTTCGTAATCCTCAAGCCAATCGATCAGCTTGACGACCTTGGCGATTGTCTCGGCGTCGGTGACGTCCACCGTGTTGGTGGGCACCATCGCGCGCTCGGCCGACAGGAAGGAGCAGCCGGCCTTCTCGAGGTTTTCGCGCACGGCGGAGAACTCGTTGGGGTCGGTATAGACAATGGCGACGTCTTCCTCGACCTCGACGTCGGCCGCGCCTGCGTCCAGTGCCAGCATCATCAGCTCTTCCTCGTCGAGCCCTTTCGCATTGTCCAGCTCGATCACGCCCTTGCGCTCGAACATCCAGGACACGCAGCCGGTCGCGCCCAGCGAGCCGCCGCACTTGTCGAAGATGTGGCGCACCTCGGAAGCCGTGCGGTTGAGGTTGTCGGTCACCATCTCCACGATCACGGCCACGCCGCCCGGCGCGTAGCCTTCGTAGACCATCTCCTTGTAGTTCGCGCCCTCGCCCTCACCCGCGGCCTTCTTAATCGAGCGCAGGATGTTGTCATTGGGCATATTGGCGGTCTTGGCCTTGGCGATCACGTCGCGCAGTTTGCCGTTGACCAAGGGGTCGCCGCCGCCGCCCTCGCGCACGGCGATCACGATTTCGCGCCCGATCTTGGTGAAGATCTTGCCGCGCTGCGCGTCGGTCTTTTCCTTCTTGTGCTTGATCGTGGACCATTTATTGTGTCCGGACATAGATACGCCCCCCGCATGAACAAGATACTGTATCATATCACACCGGGATGGAGGTTGTCAAAACTGACTGCGGTATTTCTCGTGCGCGACCGACACCAGCGCCTTGTCCTGGCTGTAGGTCACGCGCTCCAGCGCCTCGTCGATCGGGAAGTAGTCGCCGTCGGTGAAGCCCTGCTCAAACGCGATCCGGTAGAGCGCGGAATTTGCGCGCATGACGTACCAGGTGATGCGGTTGCACACCGGCTGGTGGCGCGTCATCGAATAGAATTCGTAGCTGGTTTCGCCGGCGGGAGAGATGATTTCGGCCTCGATCCCGGCTTCCTTGCGCACCCGCTCGAGCGCCACGTCCTGCTTGAGCCGCTTGTCCCGGACGACCCCCTTGGGCAGCACCCACTCATGCTTGTCGTTGCGGAGCAAGAACACCCTGTCCTCAAAGAATACCACGCCGCCCGCGCAATCGCGAAAGATCATAAGCGCCAACCACCTTCCTGATGATTTGCCCCTGACACCATCCTAGCATAGTATATCCCCAAAATCAAGCGCCGCGAAACGCTTTGCGCCCGGGAGAAGATGTGATACAATGGCAGGAAAGCATAGGGGGCGACAACCATGATGATGCGGCGACTGGACGCGCTGGACAGGGAACTCAGCGCGCTGTGCCTGGGTACGATGAACTTTGGGGCGGAGCTTAACGAGCGGGACAGCTTCGAGGTGATGGACGCGTTCGACGCGATCGGCGGCAACTTCATCGACACCGCGCGCATCTACGGGGCATGGGCGTCCACGGGCATGGGCGCGTCGGAAAAGGTGATCGGCGCGTGGCTGCGCGCGCGGGGCAACCGCGACCGGAAGGTGATCGCCACCAAGGGCGGCCACCCGCAACCGGAGCGCATGCACGAGGGGCGGCTTGACAAGGCCGGCCTGACGGCCGATTTGGAGGCGAGCCTGCGCGCGCTGGGTACCGACTATATCGATCTGTACTGGCTGCACCGCGACGATACGGCGCGGCCGATCGAGGACATCCTCGAAACGCTCGCGGGATTCATCCGTCAAGGGAAGGTGCGCGCGGTCGGCGCGTCCAACTGGACGGGCGCGCGGCTGCGCGAGGCGTGGAGCGTGTCGTTTAGGACCGACCTGCCCTACTTCTGCGCCGATCAGCCGATGTGGAGCATGGCGCGGGCCGAGGGCCTGGCCGACGCAACGCTCGTTCAGATGGACGGGGATCTGTACCGCTGGCACGCGAACAGCCGCATGCCCTGTGTGCCCTACACCGCGCAGGCCAAGGGTTTCTTTGCCAAGCTGGAACGGGGCGGCGAGGGCGCGCTGAGCGACAAGGCGCGCGCGCGCTATCTGAGGGAGGACAACCTGCGCCTGTACGACGCGGCGCGGGACATCGCGCGGGAGACGGGCCTCGGCGTTGGCACGGTGGCGATCGCCTACCTGACCAACCAGGCCGCTTTTGCCGCGCATCCGATTGTCGGCGTGTCGAGCGTCGCGCAGGCGCGCGCGCTGTCCGAAGCCGCGGACGCGCGCCTGACCGAGGCGCATATGGCGCGCCTGTCGGAATTGACCGGGCTGATCGCCGATTGAACGGTTGTTATTTACAGGGCTGCCGTGGTATAATACCACCTATCTGAAACCAAAGGAGGCCGGGCGTGTGGAGGAGTACGGGCGCGCAAGCAATTTTATTGAGGAATTCATCGACGAGGACCTGCGGTCGGGGCGGTTCGACCGCGTAAAGACCCGTTTCCCGCCCGAGCCTAACGGCTTTTTGCACATCGGCCATGTGAAGGCGCTGTGCATCGACTTCGGCATTGCCGAAAAATACTCGGGTTCGTGCAACCTGCGCTTTGACGACACCAATCCGACCAAGGAGGACACGGTGTTCGTCGAGGGCATCCAAAAGGACATTGAGTGGCTGGGTTTTCACTGGGACAAACTGTACTTCGCGTCCGATTTCTTTGAAAAGCTGTATGAGATCGCGTGCCTCCTGATTGAAAAGGGCGTGGCCTATGTAGACGACCAAACGAGCGAGGAGATGCGGTTAAATCGCGGCACGCTCAAGACGCCGGGTGTAAACAGCCCCTACCGAGACCGTTCGGTCGAAGAAAACCTCGACCTGTTCCGGCGCATGCGCGCGGGCGAATTTCCCGACGGCAGCCGCGTGCTGCGCGCCAAGATCGACATGGCCTCGCCCAACATGCTGATGCGCGATCCGACGCTGTACCGCATCCTGCGCCACCACCACCACAAGACCGGCGACAAATGGTGCATCTACCCGATGTACGACTTCCAGCACCCGCTGCAGGACGCGATCGAGGGCATCACCCACTCGCTGTGCTCGCTCGAGTACGAGATCCACCGCCCGCTGTACGACTGGATGGTCGCACAGGCCGCTTTTGCGCATCCGCCGCGCCAGATCGAGTTTGCGCGGCTGAACATCACGCGCACGGTGATGAGCAAGCGCCACCTGCGCAGACTCGTGGAGGAAGGATACGTGTCGGGCTGGGACGATCCGCGCATGCCCACGCTGGTCGCCATGAGGCGGCGCGGCTACACGCCCGAGGCGATCAAGGATTTCCTCGCGCGGGTGGGCGTCGCGAAGGCCGACTCCACGGTGGACGGCGCGCTGCTCGAAGCCTGCGTACGCGAGGCGATGGGGAGCGAGGCCCCGCGCGCGATGGCGGTGTTGAACCCGCTGAAAGTGACGCTCACCAACTGGCCCGAGGGGCGGGTGGACGAGCTGACGATGGAAAACCACCCCGACCACCCCGAGATGGGCGAGCGTACGGTCAGGTTTTCGAAGGTGTGCTACATCGAGCGCGAAGACTTCATGGAGAATCCGCCGGGCAAGTTCTTCCGGCTCGCGCCCGGGCGCGAAGTGCGGCTCAAGGGCGCGTACATCATCAAGTGCGAGGCGGTCGTGAAGGACGCCTCGGGCGAGATCGTAGAACTTTCGTGCTCGGTCGACCTGAACAGCCGCTCGGGCGAGGAAGGCGCGAACCGCAAGGTCAAGGGCACGCTGCACTGGGTCGGCGAAGCAGACGCGCGGCCCGCCGAGGTGCGGCTGTACGAGCCGATCCTGCTGGACGAGTACGAGGCCGCCGAGGCGCCGGACCCGGAAGCCGAGGAAGTGGAAGAGACCGCCTCCAATGCTGCGGACTTCATCAATCGCCTGAATCCGAACAGCCTGACCGTGATGCCGGACGCGCTGGTTGAGCCCGCGATCGCCGAAGCCCCGGTGGGCGCGCGGTTCCAGTTTCTGCGCATGGGCTACTTCTGCAAGGACCCCGATTCGTCCGAGGGCAAGCCGGTCTACAACCGGATCGTGCCGCTCAAGGATACCTGGGCCAAGGTGGCGCGTAATTAAATTCATTTGACAACCCGGCGATTCCATGCTATGCTGGCAATCGCAATAACGGCGGGAGGTGTGTTGGTGTCGGTCGGTTTCTAAGGGAATATTGGCACGCATGACAGGCTCGGCCTGTGGTTTTATGCGCCCAAGCGCCTTGTGAAACGACCGCGGAAGCGACTTTGTGAAGCGCCTCTTTCGTTTGTCTTTCAGCGCAGTGGGCAACTGCGCTTTTTTGTGTTCACAGGGCAGCGCTTTGTGAAGGGAGTCGATCCAAATGAATCAACATTACGCCGCGTTGGAGTTTTATGCCATCATCGACAAGCTCAAGGAACACGCCCTGTCCCAGCGGGCAAAGGATAAGCTGGACGGCCTCACACCCTATTTGAGCGAGGACATCTGCGTTCGCAAGATGGCCGAGACCACCGCCGCGCGAGGGCTGCTGGATCAACTGGGCTCGCCGCCGCTCTCGCTGATGACGGGGCTCGACGAAGCCGTCGCGCTGGCCGAGGCGGGCGGCATGCTGATCCCGGAGCAGTTGGGCGATGTGGCCCGGTTTGCCGAGTCCTGTAAGCGGATGGCCGCCTGGCTTAAGCGGGGAGAGGCTTCGGGCGAGGAGCTCGCGCTCTATGGGCGGAGCATAGAAAACCTGTCGCCGCTGCGCTCGGAGATCGAGCGGTGCGTGGCGGGCGAGGCTCTTTGCGACGACGCCAGCCCGGCCCTCCGGCACATCCGCCGCAAGGCGGAGCATGTGGAGGCGCAGATCAAGGAGAAGCTGTCCCACATCCTCCAAAGCCGGAAGCAGTACCTGTCCGACGGCTACATCACGATGCGGCAGGGCCGCTACGTGCTGCCCGTGCAGCGCAAGTACCAAGGCCAGTTCGGCGGTACCGTGATCGAGGCGTCCGGCAAGGGGTCCACCGTGTTCATGGAGCCGTCCGCGATCGCGAAGCTTTCGCAGGACATGGGCGCCCTCGCCCTGGAGGAGGACGCCGAGGTGCGGCGCATCCTCTACACGCTCGCGGCGTTGGTGGCGGAATCCGCGGGCGCGATACGCCGCAACATGGAGGCCATGGAGGTGCTGGACGTGCTGTTCGCCAAGGCCAAGCTGAGCGCCGCCATGAAGGCCGTGCCGGTCGCCATCGGCGGGGAACGGCGGTTGGACATCCGGAAGGGGCGCCATCCGCTGCTCGATGAAGAAAGCTGCGTGCCGCTCGACTGCCGGATGGAGGAAGGCACGTCCGGGATCATCATCACCGGCCCCAACACCGGCGGCAAGACCGTGGCGATCAAGACGGTGGGGCTTATGTCGCTGATGGCTCAGTGCGGCCTGCACATCCCCTGCGCGGAAGGCAGCTACATCGCCATGCGGGACGGCTACTGGTGCGACATCGGCGACAGCCAGGATATCTCGCAAAACCTGTCCACCTTCTCGGGCCACATGACGAACGTGATCCACATCCTCGAACATGCCGGCCGGGACAGCCTGGTGCTGCTCGACGAGCTGGGCAGCGGCACCGACCCGGCCGAGGGCATGGGCATCGCGGTGGCGATCCTCGAGGAGCTCAGGCGGCGCGGCGGGATGTTCCTCGTGACCACCCACTATCCGCAGGTCAAGGCCTACGCCAGCAACACCGACGGCGTGATGAGCGCGCGGATGGCCTTCGACCGGGACAGCCTGCGGCCGCTCTACCGGCTCGAGATGGGCAAGACCGGCGAGAGCTGCGCGCTCAGCATCGCCCGGCATCTGGGCCTCGCGCCGCAGCTGCTCGCGCGGGCGCATTACGAGGTGTACGGCGAATACCCGGGCGGCGCACCGGACGCGGCGGCCATGCAGGTGCCCGCGAGCCGCCTGATCCGGCGGGCGCCGGTACGCGAAGGCGTCGACCTCTCGGCGAAATTTGCCATGGGCGACAGCGTCATTGTGCTGCCCGACGGCGAGACCGCCGTCGTCTACCGCCCCGCCGACGAGCAGGGCGACGTGGTGGTACAGGTCAAGGGGGAGAAGCGCAAGGTCAAGCACAACCGCCTGAAGCTCCAGGTGCCCGCCTCCGAACTGTACCCGCCGGACTACGATTTCTCCATCATCTTCGACACGGTGGCCAACCGCAAGGCGCGCCACCAGATGGGCAAACGGCACGATCCCAGTCAGATTATCGTCTATGAGGACGGGGAAACGTGAGCAAGGCGCGCAACCCGGCG